>WHUE01000006.1 GCA_009377375.1 Alphaproteobacteria bacterium
GACGTCAGCCGACCGCGCCTGCGGCTCCAGCCGCCCGCGCCTGACGAACAGCGTCTGGTTGGGGCGCAGTACGTAAATGTGATCGACTTCTATTTTGGTGCTGGCAGTGACCTCCGCTACCGGAAGCCGTGTCCTGTGCTGTAGCAGCTCGGCCAGGTGGCTCTCTTCGTCGGGCGCGAGGTGGGTGATGACGACGAACGCCATGCCCGGAGCGGCGCCGCGCGCTTCCACGGCGGCAAAAAATGTACCCAGAGCCTTCAGCCCGCCGGCCGATGCGCCAAGTGCGACAACAGGAAAGGAAGCCATTCGTCCACTCGCATCGGCCGCGAAAGGGGAAGTATTCCACCGGAAACCACCGGATCGTTCGAGTGCGCTCGCCACGCTGGAGCAACTCGCCGCCGCCGATCGGCTTTTCAATGAAGTCCGAAGCGCCCGCTAGCCTGCCCCCGTTAGGTCCATGCTCTAAGCTGGAGTATGGCACAGCTTTTTCAATCCCGCCGAAGCAATCCGGAGCGTAGGCTGGAACGTCGATGACGGGCAAGGCCGCCAATTCTCCATCGTTACCACCCGATAACGTGGACAGGTGGGGGATCAGAGACCCGGCGATCCTCGAGTTGGCCAACAAGTTGGCACGCCAGCGCTCGTCGCGGTCGTAAAACGGAGAAGGTTCGAACCCGGTTTCTCTCCCTCCGCCAATTTCTGCCGCAGTATTTTCCGATACAGCCACCGATTGCCGGACGGAATTGCTGCTAAGTAGCATCTGTGTCGCCGCCGAAGGCCGCCATCACCTCTGCACCGGACATGCGGGTCCGTTCGCCCGTGAAACTATAGTAGGACGGTTTTTCGTCGATGAAGATTTCCGTTGTGAACAAGCCCTCGAGATCGTCAAGCAGCGCCACAGGTACTGATTGGTGCTTGCCATCGACACTCCGCCAAAGAATCGAAGACCCGCAAGTCCTACAGAACACCCGTTCGCCCCATTCGGACGACCGGTAGACGCCAAGCGCGGTTTCTCTATCGAAGATAGGGGGAGCGTCTGCCATCACGCTCAGCACCGGTCCGCCACCCCAGCGGCGGCACATGCCACAATGGCAGCAGCCGATCTCGTTCTTCGAGACCTCCACTGAAAACCGCACCGCGCTGCATAGGCAGCGTCCCTGATAAGTTGTCAATTCCGCCTCCATTCCATGTCGAATCCGTTGCGCCTGGCCGTTCTCTCGGCTTCGTCATGCTGCGCTCGGTTTCGGCTGAGCGTCCTGCCGATCCGATCATCGCACTATAGCGTAGCAATAGTGCCCATCTTCATCCCGCACGGCCCGCCATCCCGCCGATTGCATGCTAAGGCGCGATATTCTGCGAGATAGCTACCCAATCACCGCCGATTGCTGCATGGGCGCCTGCCGGGGCTTGACCTGGGCTGAAGAAACTCCCGCTTCGATCTAACTCCTGATCCTGGTGCTGGATGGTGTTGGATAGAGCGAGGGGCGCGATCCGACCTGTTGCAGTCATCCGGATTTGCTCGCGCTACGGCGCAAGGTGACCCGTTCCGGACCTTCCTTCCCGCGAGGATATCGCTTTCCATAGTCGACGTTCAGCAGAACCGGCAGTCCTGACACGACGCGGTCCTTCGATGATTCAGGCGATTGTGACTGCTTTCCATCCCTTTGCCGTCGTTGCGGAAGCCGGACTTAGGGGCCTCGCAAAGCGGCAAGCAGATAGATCACGGTTGCGATGGCGCCGAGGACGCTCCGGCCTGTATGTAACCGACCCCAGCGGATAAGAAGGCTATGGGTTTCAGAGGACGCCTGTTCCGGTTGCATCCTCTCAAGACGATGATTGACCGGCATGACGACCAGCAACGTATAGGGCCAATTTGCGAGGATGGTGACCGCACCCAGCGCCCAAAGCAGATTGCCGCTTTCCCACCATGCGGCGAAGCCGAGAAATCCCGAAACGAGCGCGAGCGAGGCCTGCATCGCAAAGCCGCGTTTATAGGCGGGGGCCCATTGCGCCAGTGCGGCGCGACTATCCAAACCAAGCCTTGCGGGATGCTCAGCTACGGTGATGTAGCTGGCAGCGCCAAGGAAGACCGACGCAGTGAGTAGTGCCAACAGACCGAGAATTTGACGTTCTCCCGTCGTCATCCATCCAAGTCGATAAGCGGGAAGAGCTACTCGTTCAGAATCTGCTCGAAGCCGCCCCAGAACATGCGCGTGCCGTCGAACGGCATCTGCATGTTCGCCATCTCTGTGTCTTCGCCCATCTTCTTGTTGGCCGCGTCGCGCGTTGCCTTGTCCGGATACTCGATCCAGCTGAAAATTGGTGTCTCGTCGTCCTTGGCCTGGGTGGCCTTGTAGAAGTCGGTGAGCACGCCCTTGGGCACGTCGTCGCCCCAGCATTCCACGCAGCGCGTAGCGCCGAGTTTCTTGAAATAAGCCACGGCCTCTCTGGCATGCTTCAGATACTCTTCCTTGTTGGCGGTTGGCACTGCGGCAACAAAGCCTTCGATATATGGCATGGCGGTTCCCCTTCCTGGTGTTTGCATTTCACACGAACAACATAGGGCTTGGCCCGAAGTCTCGCAGGACGGCTGCGTAACGTTGACTTCGGCGCGACAGGGCAAACGGCTGGCTGACCCAGGCGGGCCGTACCTTTCCTCGTCCTTCGCGTTTTCACCGACGCTGATAAAAAGACGAGCAACCATTCCCCCCATTCCGGCGGTCGGACAGAAATCTTTCGAGGTCACCAAGGTCGGCGTCCCTTGATTAGGTTTTTTCGAGCGCAGCTTGCGGCACGGGTGAGCAAATTCCATCGAACGTCAGCTTTCAAGCGCGGTCGAGCCGATGCAGAGGGACCGCGCTCCAAAATGAGCCGGATAGCTGCTGAGGACAGCTCCGGGTGGCAAAAGAGGACGTTTGGGGCCGACCGCGAGGCGGCGGCCCCGGGAGGGGACGCGCCGTCTCCCGTCATTGAGAACAGCGAGCGTTCGAGCACGTCCGGGCTCAGCCTCTCGCCGCCGCTTCCAGGCCGGCGATGTCGAACTTCACCATCTTGAGCATCGCTTCGGCGACGCGCTTGGCCTTGCCACGGTCGGGATCGCTCATGAGCTCGCCGAGCCGCCTGGGCGTGATCTGCCAAGAGAGGCCCCAGCGGTCCCTCAGCCAGCCGCATTGCTCCGTCGAGCCGCCCTCTTTCAGCGCGTCCCAGAGACGGTCGATCTCAGCCTGGGTTTCGCATTCGACGATGATCGAGAAGCTGTGGTTGAACGGGTCGAGGGGACCGGCCTCGATGGCCATGTAGCGCTGGTCGCCGAGCGTGAAAGCCGCGATCTTGACGCTGCCTGCAGGTCCGCTCGGGCTGTCGGCAGGCAGGCCGGAGATCCAGTGGATCGACGAGCCGGGAATCAGTGACGTGTAGAAGCCGATGGCGGCCTCCATGTCATTTTCGAACCAGAGATGCTGAGTGACCTTCATCATGGTGATCCTTTCTTCGATATCACGCAGGCCGCGGCCGCACGTTTGGATGCTCTGAACAGGCGCGGCCCCGACGTAACCGGGAGCGCGCGACCTAAGGACGAAGGAAGCGGCCGGCTCCCGACAAGCGAAGCGATTTTTTTGCACGGAGATGCCTGAGTTCCCTCGGCGGCTGGCGAAGCGTCCGGGAGTCGACTCCGGCTGCCGCGGCTCATGGCGCTTTTTCCTGATCGAGCACGCCTGCGGGAATTTTCGCCCCACCCATCGCGGGCATCGGCAGGGGTATATTGGGGAGAGAGATTGCGAGGGCTATAGCGTAGACATGGTTCTCATCGTTATCCCGCTCGGCCCGTCGTTGTTTAACGACGCGACATACCGGTTTGCCGGTTTTGTTCTCTGGATCCTTGAAACGGTAAAAATACCGCATATATAATCGAGTGCCATTCGCGTGCCTGAGCCCTGTGGACCGGTACTCCTCGGGACAACTTGGCGAGCGCGTGGTCAGCCCGGGGCATCGCCGTTCCATGCCCGGGCGGTTTGTACGGAACGGGCGCGTGCCCGCAGGGCCGGCGGCCGGACGACCGGCACTCCGACAACCTGGCGGATAACACCCCCGAACTATCAGGACGGAACCCACGCACCCTGCGAAGCGCAGGGGCAGAGCGACACGATTCATCCTGTCGCCGGGTTCCCCATGCGTCGGGGCATCCGGCACAGGGAAAGGAGTTCCCCCTATGCCTACGCCACGCCTTCGCCTGCGCAGCATCATCGGGCGCAGCTACAGTGTCGATCCAGATGACACCCGCCGCACCAAGATCGCGTTGCGCGATCTCGGATACTTCGACACGCCGTCCTTCGGAATCACGCCCTATCCGGACGAACCGATGTTTCAGGGAATCGAGGAGTTTCAGGACGATTTCGACCTCCGCAAAGACGGCATGATGAAGCCCAATGGCGAGACGGCACGGAAACTGACCGAGGTCCTGGAGCTCAAGGACCGGACAGCCAGAACCAGCCCGCCTGCAAGTACCCGCCCAACCAGGGGACCGGTTCCGAGCGTTCTGTCGAAAGAGGAAGACGGATCGCCAATGCCAAAACCCACTGGCGAAGACCGTCAACAGGTCGCCGTGTTGCCTGTTGCGATCCCCGTTATCGTCTATGAAATTGCTATGTATTTCGGCATGTCAGTCGCGGCAGCATATGCTTGGTGGATATCTCGGCCGGCCGAGGAAAAACGGAAGGTACGCGCCCAAATCCAGACGTTCATGGATGGGGGTCATGCGGAGAATCCCAGCGACACCGAGTGCGAGGCGTTGCTTAAGATCGATAGCGATACCTGCCGCCAGATCAGCAAGAAACGTGGCAAACGAGCGGGGGCACGGTGTTATGCTACAGCCATGGATAGGTACGGTGCTTGCTTGGCAGGCAAACCCAGAAATCAATGGCCGCCCCTCGATACATGGAACAACTAGGTCCAATTGCATGTGAATTTTCAGCCTTCGTGCGCAGGGAGGATGGATCTCCAGCCGAGTTTTCCTTCGCCATCTCGTATCCTCGGGACAGCGGGGAAGGCGATTCGGTTTGTTCTGTTTCCTGTCCGTTCCTGCGCACGAAGCCCTATCAAATTTACGGCGTCGATCATGAGCAAGCGCTTCAGCTGTCCCGTCGCTTCATCCAGATAAATCTCGAGTGCCGGAACCTCGCATTGGTCGATGCCCAGGGGCAGCCGCTCGAATTGCCGCCTGTTCCGACGGCCGGCTCATAACCGCACTCAGCACCTTATGGACCGTGTGAGTACGCTGACAGCGCCATTTCTCAAGCGGATATCGCTCCTGAAGGACGGGGCCGATCCCGACGCGTTTCCGTTCGACCGGATCGGTTTCCTGAACGATCCCGGTTTCGCGCTCGAATTCCCGCGGCGCGTGACCTTCTTCGTCGGCGAGAACGGGTCGGGCAAGTCGACCGTGCTGGAGGCCATCGCGGCGCTGTGCGACTTCCCGGTCGGGGGTGGCAGCCAGGATCACCGGCGGCCGGCGGACGAGGGCGACCGACGCAGCCGGCTGGCGGAGGCGCTCCGGCCGGAATGGCTGCCGCGGGTGCGGTCCGGCTTCTTCCTGAGCGCCGAGAGCTTCTTCAACCTCGCCGGCTATATCGACGACGTGGGCGACATCGGCGCCTATGGCGGCCGCGAACTGCACGCGCAGAGCCACGGCGAATCCGTCCTCGCGCTGCTGTCGAACCGGCTGCGCGACATGGGACGCGCCGTCATCCTGATGGACGAGCCCGAGGCGGCGCTGTCGCCGTCGCGCCAGCTCGCCTTCCTCGCCCTGCTGCGCGAGTGGGACCTGTCGGAGACCGTCCAGGTCATCGTCGCCACCCATTCGCCGATCCTCCTCTGCTACCCCGACGCGACGCTCTACCGGTTCGACGAGGACGGCATCGTGGAGACGACGGTCGAGCGGACCGACCATTTCCGCGTGACGCGGGCTTTCCTGGCGAATCCGGCGCGCTATCTGGCGGAGATCTTCGAGGAGCCCGATACCGGCGAGTAGCCGCCGTCTGGTATGGTGGTTTCCATGTCGTCCGCTCGCCGGCAAGCCCCGTCGCGCACCCTGCTCGGCCTCGCCTGCGCGGCCGCGCTGGCCGGCTGCGCGCCGGCCGGGCGGCTCGAGGCCGGCCCGCCATCGGGGGCGGCGCTGACGGAAACGGTGCGGGTCTTCAAGGGCGGCTGGCATACCGGCTTCATCCTGGCCCGCCGGGACCTGACGCCGGAACGGATTCCCGAGATCGCGGATTTCCCGGAGGCGACGCATATCGAGTTCAGCTGGGGCGACAGGGACTATTACCGCGACCCCGAACCGGGGCTGGGGACAACGCTTTCCGCCGCGCTGACGCCGACGCCCGCGGTGATGCATATCGTGGGCTACGCAAGGCCGCCGGGGCAGGTGCAGTCCTGGGCGGAGACGCTGGAGGTCCCGCTGAGCCGCGAAGAGCTCGCCCGGCTCGTCGCCGCCATCGCGGGGAGCTTCGACCGCAGGGAGAGAGGACGGGCGGCGCGGCTGGAGCCGGGACTGTACGGGCGGAGCTTCTTCTATCCCGCGACGGGGCGGTTCCACCTGTTCAACACCTGCAACACCTGGGTGGCGCGCATGCTCGCATCGGCCGGAGTCGGAACGGGCGCCGACGGCGTGATCACGGCGGACGACCTGATGGACCGGCTGCGGGAGATGCCGCGCCTCGCCGCCGCCCGGGCCGGCGGGCCCGCCGCACCGGGCCGCCATACGATCAGGTAAGGGCCGTGCGCCTTGCCTGAAGCGCCCGATTGCCCGACAGGGCTTACTCCGCCGCGGCGGCCGCTCGCTGTTCCGGCCGGCGGCGCGTTCGCCGGCTCCGCGCGGCCCGCCTGCGCCACCAGATGACGAGGCCGGTGACCGAGAGCGCGGCCGTGACGACGCCCATGACGGAAACCAGGATGCGGCCGGGCAGTCCGAGAATGCGGCCGGAATGCAAGGGAAACTGGGCCTGGACGAAGATGTCCGCGGCCGTGCCGCTCCACGGCACGCTGTCGCCCAGATAGCGCCCGTCGCTTCCGTCGTAGTACAGCGCCGGCGGCCCCACCCCGGCGGCGCCGTGATCGTCGCCCGGATGGAAGAAGCGGACGCCGTAGATGCCGAAATTCTGCGCGTAGAACACGTCGCCTGCCGGCTCCTCCCAGCCCCGGCGCCTCGCTTCCGCTGCCGCCTTCCCGACGATGGCGGCGTAGGCGACTGTCGGGGGGATGGGGTTGTGCGTGTCCGTCTCCTCGCGCGTGTCGAAGGGCGTCGGCGTGACCTCGGAGACCGTCGCCATGATCGGGTAGAACGCCTCGCGATAGAGGTTCAGCGAGAACGCGGTGAAGGCCAGCATGAACAGCAGGCCCCAGAGCCACAGGCCGAAGGCGCGATGGATATCGAAATTGATGCGCCAGGCGCTGCCCCACGTCCTGATTTTCCACGCCGGCGCCCAGCGCGTCCGCCACCTCCGCGCAAGCTGCCGCCGGACCGCGTCGGGGCGGCCCGGGCGGGGCGTGCGCCGGGCCGGCAGCGTCAGGTAGAAGCCGACGAAGCAGTCGAGCGTCCAGAGAACGGCAATGCCGCCCAGCAGCCACATGCCCCACCGGTCGATGCCCCACATTTCCGGAATGTGGAACGAGTAGTGCAGCACGTAGAGGAACGAGACGAAGTTCTCGCGCGTGACCGGCCAGGCCGCGCCCCATTCGCGCCGGCCGAGCTCCGCGCCCGTCACGGGATCGACGAACACCTCGTTGTAGCCGAGCTCGAACAGGCGTGAGGTCGACGGGTCGACGCGGGGCGCGACGCCGAAGGCCAGCGCCTCGCCCGGCTCCGGCGCGAGCGGCACATAGGTCACGCGCGCCCGCGGATCGCGGAGCTCGATGGCGCGGGCCAGCTCGAGCGACGGGATGTATTCGCCCCGGCTGTCCACATGCGTCAGATGCGGGTTCAGCAGGTCGTCGAGCTCATGATCCCACGAGATCACGGCCCCGGTGAGGCCCGAGACGAACAGGAATCCCGCAATGGTCAGGCCTACCCACCGGTGCAGGAGAACCCAGATCTGCCGGCTCATCGGGCGCTCCCCGTATCCGCGAACGCCGCGTCGAGTTCCGGCAGTTGGGCGGCATAGGCCTTCCAGCGTCCGACGGAGCGGGAATAGATCGGCTGGCGCACCTGCCAGCGGCTCGGGGTCTGCACGGCGCGCGCATGGCTGTGGAAATCGAGGCAGCGGTCGTCCCACGGCGCGCCCAGGAAGGCGATCAGCCGCCGCGCCTGGCCTTCCAGATCGGCCACGGTATCCTCGTACTGCACCTCGATCATCCTGAGCGGCAGGGCCTCGCGCCAATGCGCCATCAGCCGCTCGTACTGCGCGTGAAAGAAGGCGAGATCGCCGAAATCGGTGGCGTAGTGCTGGTCCGGGCTGAAGTTCTCCATCCAGATGGACAGCGCGTTGTCGCGCGCCGCGCGCCGGCAATGCACGACCCGCGCCCCGGGGAACAGCAGGGCGGCAAAGGCGAGCTGAAAGAAGTTGAGCGGCGACTTGTCGCTGATGCGCAGCCGCTTTCCGGGCGCGCCGTCGCGCAGGGCCAGCAGATAGTCGCGCGCCAGCATCTTGCTGCGGGGTTCGTCGAGCGAGGCGGCCGCCTGCCACATCGCGTCGTCGTCGCCCAGCATGGATGCCGCCAGCCGGCCGATGTCGGGCAGCTCGCCCGCGCCGTGCAGCCGGGGATGGGCGGACATGATCTGTTCGGTCAGCGTGGTGCCCGAGCGCGGCAGCCCGACGATGAAGACCGGCTGGTCGGTGCCGACGCCGTACTGGCGGCGCCCGCGGAAAAACGCGGGCGTATAGGTTGCGACGATGTTGTACACCCGCGCGGTCAGCGCGTCCCGGTCCAGCGGTCCCGTCGCCCGCCGCCGCGCGGCGTTGGCCAGAAGCCCGGCTTCCGCCGCCGCCCGGAAGTCGCCGGTTCGGTCGCGATACTTGGCGACGCCGTAGCCGATCAGCGCCTTCGCCTCGTCCTTCACGGCGTCGTCGCCCAGCGTCGCCTCGGCACAGGCCAGCCATCTCGCCGGCTCGTTATCCTCCGCGTCGCCCGCCGCATGCCCGTTCCTCCCGTCGTCGCGCAGCAGGGCGAGATACTGGCCCAGCGCCATGGCGTGGTCGGGGCGGCGGCGCAGCACGTTGAGGTATGCGCCGCGCGCGCCGTCGGCCTCGCCCAAATCTTCCAGCGCGCGGCCCAGCCCCATCCAGCCCTCGACATGGTCCGGGTCCATGCCGAGCGACTGGCGGAACAGCTCTTCCGCACGCCGGACCTTGCCGCGCTCCGACATCTGCCGGGCCAGCCGGCTGCGTGCCCGCGGCATGTCGGGATCATGCTTCACCGCGCGCTCGAAGCATTCCAGCGCATCCTCGAACTGTCCGGCATCGATCAGCAACGCGCCGAGGTTGAGATACGTCGCCGCCCGTCCGGGATCGATCAGCAGCGCGTTCCGGAGCGCGGTGAAGGCCGCCTTCCGTTGCCCGAGCTGCTTCAGCGCGGTGCCGAGATTGTGCCACCCGTCGGCGTAGCGCGCATCGATCTCCACCGCCTCGGCAAAACATCGGGCGGCGTCCTCCATCTCGTCCAGCATGGCGTGGACGCGGCCGAGATCGGACCAGCAGCGCGCGTCGTCGGGCAGCAGCTCGCGGGCCCGCATCGCCGCCGCGAGCGCCGGCCCGCGCTTGCCCGAGGCGGCATGCAGCAGCGCCACGTGGCGCAGCGTCCCGGCGTCGTCGGGCGCTTCGGCCAGCCGGTCCTCACACAGCCGCAGCGCCGCCCCCGCGTCCTTGCGGTCAAGCGCGGCATTCACCGCCGCCGCGAGCGGCGGGGGCGGACCGGCAAGCGCGCTTTCACCGGCCCCGGTATGCGGCGATTCGCTCACAATAGAAGCCCCTCATCCTGCGACGGATTCTCAGACGTAACTCTTTCTCCTGATCAGAACCGCAAGCGCGCGGTGAGCAGGACCGACCGCGGTGCGCCGAACTGCGCGTAGGCCCCGGTGCGGTCGGCGCCCTCGACATAGGTTGCGTCGAATACGTTGCGGAGCTGGAACGAGAGCTTGAGCCCCTCGATCCCGTTGTAGAAGGCGTAAAGGTCGGCACGCTCGTATCCTTCGAGCTCCGCACCCGCAGCGAAGCTGCTGACGCCCCGGTTGCCGATCGCAAACAGGCCGGCGCCGAAGCCGAGGCCTTTCAGCGGCGGGGTCTGCAGCTCATAGCTGGTGAACAGGCCGACCTGCCAGTCGGCGGTGCCGGCCGGTTTGCTGCCGAAGAACGGATCGTCCTCCTCGAGGAAATCCGAATTGAGCAGGATGCCCCCGAACGAAATCTTCCAGCCGCGCACTGGCTCGCCGTTGATCTCCAGCTCCATGCCGTCGGAGCGTTGCAGCCCGCCCGAGACGCTGAAGCTCTCCCCGACTGTGTTGGCCGGGTCCGGGATCGGAGCCTTGTCGCGGTAGATGCGGTAGATGGCTAAGTTGGCCCCGAGCTTGCCGTCGAACCACTCGGTCTTGAGGCCCGTCTCGTAGATTTCGCCCGTGGTAGGATCGAGGATCCCTCCGCTCCGGTCGGTGTTGAACGGATTGGGCGTAAACGACTGGGCATAGAGCGCATAGGCGGAGATCTGGTCGGTGAAGGCGTAGGTCACCCCCACGCGGCCGGTGAACGCCTCGTCCGTTTTCCGGCTCGACGTGCCGAGCATGAACCGCTCGTCCTCGGTCTTCACGCGGTCGAAGCGCCCTCCGGCCAGGAGCGTCAGGCGATCGACCGGGCGAACCTGGACCTGGGCGTAGTAGCCGGACTCCCGGCTACGTGTCGAATAGTTCGGCGCCGTCGGTCCGGGATCGACGGTGGGGACGCTGCTGAAATCGCCGTAGATGCTCACCGAGCCCAAATAGGCATAGGACGAGGATCGCGTGGATTTGGTCCAGGACCGTTCCATGCCGACGGTGAGCTGGGTGGGCACGTTCTCCACCTCGAACGATCCGTTCAGGCGCAGTTCTCCGGACCACAAGTCCTGCTCGAGATCGAACGCGCTGCTGTAGAGGCCGACATTTCCGCCCGGCGTCACCGTCGCGTAGGAATAGGCATAGGAATCCAGGCGAATGGGGCTGTTCTGGTTGAGGTGGTTGAGCCGCAGGGTGGCCAGCCAGTCGTCGCCGATCTTCTGGTCCACCTGTATCGTGCCGCTCAAGGTGGTCCATTCGTTCCAATCGTCGTTGGGGATGCCGAAGAACGTCGAGCGGTCGCGCAGCGGCGCCCGGTACGTGTTCCCGTCGAGGACCAGCGGAAAGCCGTTGTTGGAAACGAAATTGTCCTGCTGGTAGAGGCCCATGAGGAGCACGCGCGTCGTCTCGGTCACGTCGACCTCGAAACCGGGCGCGAACACCTTCCGTCGCGACTTGACGCCGTCGACGAAGGAGCCTTCGTCCTGGTACACGGCGACCACGCGCCCCCGCGCTCTTTTGGATTCGAACATGGGCCCGGTCGCGTCGAGCTCGCCGCGGTAGTGATCGTACGAGCCGATCGACGCCGCGCCTTCGAGCTTCGGCTCGGCGAGCGGCTTCTTGCGCACGCGGTTGATGAAGCCGCCGGCGGCGCTGCGGCCGTACAATACGGAGCTCGGCCCCTTCAACGTCTCGATGCGGTCGTAGATCGCGAGGTCGCCGCTGGACCAGAAGGTCGGGGTGATGAACCCGTCCTCGCGGTTGTCGTAGAACCCGTCTAGGTCGACGCCGCGTACCTGGGCCTCGTCGAAGCCCCAGGCCGACATGCCGGCGAACGGGCCCGTGCCGCTGAACTGGTTCACGCCGGCGACGGTTTCCAGCGCCTGGCCCAGATCCTGCACCTGCCGCGCCTCCAGCGAATCCCGCGTGACGACGCCGATGGATTGCGGGGTCTCGCGGATGCTTTGCGCCGATTTGGTCGCGGAGGATTGATATTCCGCCTTGAATCCGCCCGGTTCCGGCGGGGCGTTGCCGAAGCGGCCGCGCTCGGCGGCGCCCTCGACCGTGACCGGATTGAGCGTGAGGACGTCCCCGTCTTCGTCCTTCGCCAGGGTGACCGTGTTGCCGTTCGCGATCCGGTAAGTGAGCCCGGTGCCGGCGAGCAGCCTGCGGAGCGCGTCCTCGGGTGTGAACGTCCCGCGCGCGCCGGGCGACCGGACCCCCCGGGCGATGGCATCGTCGAAGAACAGTTCGAACCCGGTCTCGCGCGAGAAGCGGATCAGGGCCCGGGCAAGCGGCTGGGCGGCGATGTCGAAGGTCTGGGTGCCGGCCTGGGCGGTCTGGCGGACGTTGAGCCCGTCGCGCGCCGGCGTCCCCGGCATGCGCATCCTTTCCTGCGCGCCCTGCGCGCCGTCGGGATCGCCCGCCATCGCTGGCGCGGCGGCGAGCATCGACATCCAGGCGGTCGTCGCCATCAGCCGCGTCTTGAAACCCTGTCCGCGGATGCGACCGCCCCTGTCTTCGCCGATGATCGCCGTCACCCTCTGACCCTCCTGCTGGTGAGGGGTGCGGCATTCCGGCCGTCCCCGCCATGATGCGAATGAGTGTTATTCGCAATTTCTACAGGGAAGACGGCGCGGGGCTCCGGGACCATTACAGCACGGACGAAAAAACTTCCGCCACAGAGTGAGAGGTGCCGAGGCCGGATTCGTCGGCCCCTTCGCGGCCCGCGCCCGATGGCCTCTCAGTCGGCGGGCCTGATCAGAACAAGCAGATCGGTCAGGCGCACCAGCCTCACGGGCAGGGTGCGCGCGATGGTGTCGAGCGCGGCGTCCGTATGGCCCGTGTCGAACACGCCGGTGACCGGCAGCGCCGCGATGGCTTCGTCCGTGACCACGATTCGCCCCGTGCGATAACGTTCCAGATCGCGCAGGACCTCCGCCAGCGGCGCGCCGTGGAAAATCAGGCGTCCGTCGCGCCAGAAGCCGATATCCGCCACGTCCAGCCGGGAAATCCGCTGAACGCCGCGGGTTCCGAAGCGCGCGCCCTGGCCCGCCTCGAGCCGCAGAGGCGCAGCCCGGCCGGCCGACACTTCGACAATCCCCGACGCGACGGCAACGCGGGTGCGCCCGCCGCTCCGTTTCACATCGAACTCGGTGCCGAGGACGGTGATGGTGCCGTCTCCCGCTGCCACGGCAAACGGGCGGGCCGGGTCCGGCACGACAGCGAAATAGGCCTCGCCGCGATGAAGGGTGACGCGGCGCGGCGCCCCCTCGAACGCGAGGGACAGCGCGGAGGAGGCGCCAATGACAATCGTGGAGCCGTCCGGCAGGGCAATTGTCCGCTGCTCTGCGGTGGTCGTGCGATGGTCGGCGAGCAGTCCCGCCGCGAATCCGGTTGGAAGGGACGCCCACAATCCCGCCGCCGCCACGATGAGGAAAAGCGTCGCCGCGATTGCTGCGAGCCGCTTCCGGCTGTCCGCCCGCCGGCGGGACGCGGCGTTACCCCGACCGCCCGCAACAGGGACGACCGCCGCATCCCGTGGGCGAAGGGCGTCCAGACCGCCCCACAGGCGTTCCACCTCGCGCCAGGCCTGCCGGTGGCGGAGATCGGCGTTCAGCCACGCGGCGAAGCGCGCCCTGTCCTCCGCCGTCGCCGCCTCGTCGCGCAGCAGCACGAACCAGGTGACGGCCTCGTCCTCGACGTGGGTCCGTGCTTCGCCCTCCATGGCCTCGCGCATGTCCATTTCTTAAAGTCCGGTTCGGCGACGTCCGGTGAAAACGCCGCTTCGTCCCTGCAGGGCGGGAAAGAGAGCCCATTCCCTTTAGACGAATCCCGGGGCCGGGGCCATTACTCGGGGTCCGACGAGCCGTGCCGGTGGTCGCCGAGCCGCTTCCTGCAATGCCCCAGCGAACGCACCATGTGGACGACGACCGTGTTCTTGGCGATGCCGAGCCGCACGGCGATTTCCGCATAGCTCAGCCCCTCGAACTTGTGCATCAGGAATATCTCCCGGCCGCGCGGGGGAAGGTCGGCTATCGCCTGTTGCAGGATATCGAGCTCTTCGCGGGACAGGACCACAGCTTCCGGCGACGGGCACGGGTCGCGAAAGGCCCGCCATTCGGTTTCCGTAACCGAGGCGGCCATCCTGTTCCCGGACGACCGGTAATGGTCGATCACCAGGTTGTTCGCCGTGCGGAAGAGATAGGCCTTCGCGTCGTGCAGTGTCGCGGCCGGCTTGGCCCGCAGCAGCCGGAGGAACGCTTCCTGGGTGAGATCGGCGGCGGTTTCCGGCGACCGGACGCGCCGCCGGAAGAACCTGATCAGGTCTCTTTCGCAGCTTCGGAACAGGGCTTCCAGACCGGCGTCGGACACGTGGTGGCCAATACAGACATTGTTATGCGGAAGGCCACACTAGGTTAATTGCGAATCATTCGCAATTGGAAGATCGATCGGCGCCGCACCTCTCGTACAAGCCGGGCCACCGGACGGTTGCCGCCGCCCTGGCCTGCGCCGCGAGTATGTCCGGCAGTCGGGGGCTGAGCCCGACCGGCGCGGCCAGCGCGATCCGCAGCGCGGGATGCCTGCGGATCCGGCTGGCGACGCTCATGCGCGTCCGCGCGACCAGCGCCCCGTCGGACAGCAGCCAGGGCAGGATCGCAACCCGCCGCAGCCCGGCCTGGGCCGCCCGGGTTATCTGGTCCTCCACGGCGGGCCCTGCGCGGTTGACGAAAGCGCTGGCCGAGGCCTCGAAGCCGAGCGCATCGCGGAGCGCCTGCGCGGTCAGCCCGACCGCCTCGTTGACGGCGGCGTCGGCGGTGCCGCGTCCGACCACGATCAGCGAGGCGCCGGGCCCCGGCTCGCCGAATCCCGTGACGTCCAGCGCCTCGCGGATATGCGCACAGGCGGCGTCGTGCAGCGCAGGATGGGCGCCGATCATCGGTGTGCCTGTCACCGCGATTTCGGGATGGCGGCGGCCGAACGCCTTGATCAGCGCCGGAATGTCCCGGCGCATATGGGCGCCGCCGGCCAGCATGCAGGGCACGACGACGATCCGGCGGATGCCGCGCGCCCGCAGCGTCTCCAGCGCATCGGGGATCGCGGGCGCCGCCAGCTCCAGAAAGCCATGCGTCACCGCGTATTCGGGCAGCTGTCGCACGGCCGCTTCGACAAGCACCTTGAATCCGTCCGTCGCGGACTCGCGGCGGCTGCCATGGCCGCAGAACAGGACCCCGTCAGGCGGCATCGCCGGCGTCGGCGGCCTCGGCCCCAAGTTCGGTGCGGATGCCGAAGCTGTCGATATAAAGGTCCAGGCGATCCGGGTCGAACGGCACCTCGTCGAAGAACCCGTCGGGGCCGAGGATCAGCCGGCCATTGGAGGATCCGACCGGCGTCTCCTCGATGAGCGCGCCCTCGACCTTGGCGTTCGCGCCGGGCATGGCCGCGCCGGCACCAACTGCGGCTCCTGCAAGCCGGAGATCGCGGCGCTGATCGCGCGCCACCGCGACGTCTATTCGGAATCCTCCGCCGCATGAATTCCAATCCACACGCCGGGGCGGCCGGCCGGCGTCGGGCAGGCTGAGGCACCGCGCCCGGCGCGGCGCGGTTCTGCAAGAAGACGCCGATCGTCGCGCTTGGCGTCGCCGCGCTTGCCGCCGGCGTCGCCTTTGTCGCGATTCAGGTGAGGAACGGCCGCAAGGGGCGCCCGCCGGACAGCGCGCCGGGCCGGACCGCCAAGGGAAGGGGGCAGTTCGGCGACTACGCCGTTGTCGGCCGGACCGTGACGATCAACAAGCCGCGGGCGGAACTTTATGCTTTCTGGCGCGACTTCCGGAACCTGCCCCGCTTCATGGAAAACATAGAAGCGGTGGTGCTGGAGGGCGACCGGACCACCTGGACCATATCTGCGCCGATGGGCCAATCGGTGACGGTGGAAACCAAGGTCGTCCTGAAGCCGGGCCGTTAATAATTGGCCCAAAGCCCCGGCGTCGCCAGCTCCACGACATGCCCGTCGGGATCGTGGAAATAGAGGCTGACGCCGCCGGCGGGCCACGCCATTTCGCTGTAGACGGGCGTGCCGTGCGTCGCCAGGTGGCGGCGCCAGGCGTCGAGCTCCTCCGGGCGGATCTTGAAGGCCAGGTGGAGCGGGCCCTCGCCATGGTGCCCCGCGATGGTTCCGGATTCCGTCGCGATGTCCTCGCGCGACGTCCCGCGGCGGAAAACAAGAAGCACGCCGCTCTGGCCGGCGTCGTAGGCGGTCAGCCGTTCGCCGCGCAGCATCGGCGCGAGCCCCAGCACGGTTTCGTAGAACGAGGTCGCCCGCTCCATGTCGTCGACATAGACAGCCGTCTCGAGGAGTCCGCCGATCGTCGGCATCTGCAGGCCTTTCTGCTGCTGCGTCGGGCGAGGTAGCGCACGCCCTGTCGAACGCCGGCCTCCCGATTCTGTTCCTGCGGCTCGGGAGCCTCTGTAGCCGCGCGGTTCCGGTCGGGGAATGACGCCGGCGGCACGACGTTATGAAAACGAGCCGGCGACCGTCTCGGATCGTGCGCGTCCTACCAGGCTGCCGCGGCGATCCCGCGCTACCAGGCGGTACCTGAAACCTTTCCGCGGGCGGTGCGTTTCAAAGCATCACCCCACAGTTCTGGCAGCGAGCCTATCATGAAAATAGCACAGAAGCGCCGCGGGAACGGAAGCTTGCCCGAGGAGCTACGTCATGACATCGACAGCGGCCGGACGGGTGACAAGGTTCCCGCGTCCGATCCCGCCGTCACGCCTCTCGGCACCGACGAAGAGGCAGCGGGCAGCGCGCCCGACCCGGAAGCCGTGACACGCACGAGGGAAGAGGAGCGCCGTTCTGCGGCGGGCATTTCGGCGCGGCCGCATCAGCCGCGGCCGGGAGGGTCAATGGCATTCAGGGGCGCGGTGCTTGCCGTTCTGGCGCTGCTTCTCGTCGGCCTGTTCATCGCCTTCTGATCGATCGGCATGAATCCGGCGCGAGCCGGTGCGAAGCGACACCTCACGGGGAACCGTCCGTGCATGGGTGCGTTCCTTCCCATTCATACCTGAAGCGAAAGGACGGTTGTTATGTCAGTAGCTCGGACCACCGAAATATCGGCAACCTCGACGAAGGGTTTCGAGGACGCCATCAACGAAGGCGTTGCGCGGGCCGCGGCGACGCTCCGCAATCTCAGGGGCGCATGGATCAAGGAACAGGAAGTCACCATCAACGGCGACAAGATCGCCGAATACAAGGTCCATATGCTCGTCACCTTTGTCCTGGACGAATAGGCTCCGGCGCGAGGCCGCCCGAACAGAGAGCGGCGCAGAAGGGGCGGACTCCGTCGGCCGCCGCGCCGGGCTGCACCTGGCCCGCCGGCCTGTCCGTAACGACGAGGGACGCGGATGCCGCCTGTGGCTGGCCGCGTCCCTCGCCAGTGAGCCGCCCGGGGGCGCTTCAGTGCTGCGTCATGCCTCGACCGAGCTCTGCGCCCGTGGTCGGATCGGCATCGGGATTTGACGCGGTGCGCTTGGAGAGATTCTCCAACGCCGTCTTCTGCGCTTTGCCGAGCTTGACGGTGGCGCTGCCGTCGCCGCCGTCGACCGCCGCCTGCTTTTCCCGGTCGTCCACGAACTCCCACCCCGGACCCGAATTCCAGGACCCGCGGAAGCCGTCGCCGTCATCGTCCTGCGACATGTCGTAATAGGTGTCGGAAAACCGGTCGTCGCCGGGAAGCTTGCCGGGCGGGAAGTTCTTCTCGATGGAGTAGAGCGCCTTCTCGAAGGATTTCTGGTGGGCGATCTCGCGCGTCATCAGGAAGCCGAGCGCTTCCTTGACGCCCGGGTCGTCGGTCACGTTGATCAGACGCTCGTAGATGATCTTCGCCCGCGCCTCGGCGGCGATGTTCGAGCGGAGGTCGCAGGTGGGTTCGCCCTTGGTGTCCACGTAGGCAGCGGTCCAGGGCACGCCAGCCGAGTTCACGAGCGCCGGGCCGCCGCCATAGAGAAGTGACAGGGTGTGGCTCTCGCCGCCTTCGGTCATCGTGGCGAACAGGTCGGCCTCCGATTTCGCGGCCTCGGCCAGTTCGCCGCGGGCGCCCTTGCACAGCATCGCGACAATGCTGCCGATGACTTCCAGATGGCTCAGCTCCTCGGTGGCGATATCGAGCAGCATATCCTTCCGGCCGGGATCCTCGTCGGCGACGCCCTGGGTGAAATAGCGCATCGCCGCGGCGAGCTCGCCGTCCGGGCCGCCGAACTGCTCCAGCATCAGGCTGCCGAGCTTCGGGTTCGATTCGGAGACGCGCACCGTGTACATCAGTCGCTTGTTGTGCATGAACATTTACAAGACCTCTGCTCTCGAATTGGGGGGTGTCCGGGGCCGGGCGGTGCTCTGGCGGCGTCGACACGGCCTAAGGCTGAACGGCGCGTCACGGGCAATGTTCCGCGGAGGCGAAAAGAAACGCCGAAGGTCCGCTTCAGCGGCGCGGCCCGTCGCAGCTGAAGCGCGAACCGTATACCGACCGGCCCCGTGCGGCTATCCCGGTCCGGCGGCGGTTGCGTCGCGACGCCGGGCGTCTTCCTCGTGCGCCTCGCTCCAGCCGTTCTCCCATTCGATATGGCCGGTGGTGTCGAACTCGTAAGGGTTGTCAGTAATCTCGCGCCCGTGCAGGGAGGCGGAGTAGCCTTCGTCGTACGCCGATGGCGGCCGGGCGAACGGGTCGCTCTCGACCTTTTCCGGTTTCTCCTGGCGCGGCCGGGATATGTAGGACCGGAATTCCGGGAACGAGACGAGGACCGAGCTGTCGACGCCGGTCGGGTGATCGCGCAACACCTGGCGGCCGCGTTGCGTGATGGCGTAGCGACCGTCCCGGGCCAGGTCGAGCAGACCGGCGATACTGAGGCAGCGGAAGGCCGTCTCCACGCGGCGGTGCAGCGGCGCCAGGTCTGGGGGCGGCGATTCGCCGGCATGGCGCAGGCTTCTCAGGAGGCGGCGTGAGCATGAGTCCGGCGTCGCGGGATCCTCGGCCGCCGTTCTGAGCGCGATCAGCATGATGTTCGGTTCGTTCAGAAGCGGGTAGTCCTCAAGTTCCATGTTCATTCGTTCCTGCCGGCCGACGCCCCGTCCTCCCCATTCTCCGCGCCGGTCGTGCAGGCTCGCGCATGGGCGGGGGACGGGCTCATCGACGAGCGTTCGTTCAGGTCTGGTCATAGCTATATGGCGTCCCGGATGGCCGAACGCAGGGGGCCGGCCGAAGGTTTCGGGATCCGCGCGTTCCCGGCGCAGACCGAAACCCGTTCCGCCCCTTCGCGTTCACCCGGTGACTGCCGATGACCCTCGGCCGAGGGGCCGAAGGGGATTGGGCCATCCGAAAGGGAGTTTTCATGAGCGACAACGTCTATGCCGTTACCGAAGTCGTCGGCAGCTCGTCGCAATCGACCGACGATGCCATTCGCAACGCCATCTCGACCGCGGGCGGCAAGCTGCGCAATCTCGAGTGGTTCGAGGTCGTCGAGACGCGAGGGCACATCGAGAACGCGAAGGTCGCGCACTTCCAGGTCACACTGAAGATCGGCTTTCGTTACGAGGCGGAAACGTGACGGCGAACGGCGGGACGCCGCAGATATTTGTCACAGCTTTTTCACCGTTTGTCCCGGCGGCCTCGGCGTCACCCGCTATTTCGACATGAAGCCGCATCACGCCGCTGCCGGCAGCATCGCGGGCCGGGCGTCGCCGAGCGCGTGCTGCAGCGCGGTGCGGGCGCGGAAGCAGCGCGTTTTCACGGTGCCGATCGGCAGGCCGAGCTGTTCGGCGACTTCCTTGTAGGACCGTCCTTCCACGCCGATCATCATCAGCACGGTCGCCTGCTCGGCGGGCAGAACCTTCATGGCCTCGCGCACGGCGCGTATCATCATGGCGGCGGGTTGTCCCGGGCGGACGGAAAGCTTCGCCAGCGCCGCCTCCGGGTCCGCCGGGACCGGCATCCTAGACTGCCGCCGATACTCGCTGATATGGAGGTTGTGAAGAATCGTCAGCAGCCAGGCCCTTAAATTGGTGTTGGTCCTGTAAAGGTGCGACTTCGCCAGCGACCGCGCGGCGCATTCCTGCACCAGGTCGTCCGCGGCGGCGGGATTGTGCGTCAAAGCCATCGCATAGCGCCGGAGGTAAGGGAGCTGTTCCTCGATTCCCGCTGCTACTTCGTTCATCGTTACCTCCTCGGTGTCTGTCGAACCTGAACGGTCCAGGCGTCGGATCAGTTGGAGGTAGGCGACGGATGTATCCGGCGGGTGTCCCGAGGGCGGAAAAACGGTAAATTTTGTAACCGATGTGACAGCGGCGGCGGCGCGGCGCCCCGCCGCGCGCAGGAAGTCCGGTCCCCGGAATGCGCGAAAGGCGCTTCAGGCGCTGCTTTTGAGCCGGTTGAGCGCCTTCAGAACGCGCTGGAGGTTGTCCGCGCCGCCGATCGCGGCTGTTTTCTCCGTCGCCTCCAGGCGTTCGCAGTCTTCGCGCCAGCGTTCGAGAATGCTCTCCTTTGCCCGCCGGTCGAGGCGGGGATCGGACAGAACCTTTTCAGGCGTCCCGAATGCCCTGCTCGGGTCGAGCAGCGCGTCGTCCAGGTTGAAACTGCCTCTCACCATCACGAAATCTCAGTAGCGGGAATTTTCTGTTCTGGCAGTGGACGTTGCCGTTTAGCCATAGAGCCGCGAGACGTCGCATCTGGCCCCGGATCCGGCGTCCGCCGGGCTTTCGAGGTCGGAGTCTAGTGCAATGAACGGGCCAGAAGCCGATAGGTTCCGTGAGCATATGAAACCGGGAGCCGATGCGTTGAACGAAATTCGGGCCGATTCGCGCATCCTGCTTCTCGGCGGAGCCGCGCTTGGCCTCGCGGTGACGGGGGATGTAACGCTGGGCGGCGCTTCGGCGGGCGGTGCGCTGCTGTACGGGGGCGTCGTGCTGCTTGGCCTGCTCGGCAGAGCGCCTTCCACCGTTCTTGTACTGGCCATGGCGTCCTCGATCGCGGCAGCGGCCGGCTTGGTGATCGCGGCCGACGGCGGGGCGACCCTGCTGGACCGCGGCCCGGCGATCCTGTCGGTCTGGCTGGTCGCGGCGCTCGTATACCGGATTCGGCAGCTTTCACGCCGCGATACGCAACGGGAGACATCGCGCCGCGCGCCGTCCCGTGACATCGCGCCCTGGGCGCCGCCGCTGATGGAGGCCGTGCCGACGATTGCCTGCGTCACCGACCGCCATCGCACAATTCTTCATGCGAGCCGGTGGTGGCGGGAAAGACTCGGATACGATGTGCAGGACGTGGTCGGCCGGCCGATCACGGACTTCCTGACCGAAGAGTCCTGCTTTGCGCTGGAATGGGTCGCTGCGACGGACGGTGAGGACCCGGCCCGCCGGAGTCGCGACCTGCAGGGCGGCTTCGTCGGCCGCAGCGGTCGGAGGATCGACGTCCGGCTCCGCGCCGCAACGATCGATGGCGGGAAGGACGGCTTGGCCGGTACATGCTGGGCCGTGCTCGACGACGGCTCCGAGGTGAAGCGCATTGCCGGCGAGCTGGAGACGAAGGAAAAGCTCTACCGGGCCGTCTTCGACCAGACCTTCCAGTTCGTGGCTGCGCTCGACGCCGGCGGCGACATCGTGGAGGCGAACGGAACGATGCGGGACTTCATCGGCGTCGGCCAGGACGACATCCGTGGCGTGCCGCCCTGGCTCCTGCCGATCTGGGGGCTGGATTCGGGCGCGGCGAGGCGGCTGAAAGATCTCGTGGACCGGGCGACGGAGGGAGAGTTCATCCGCGACGAGCTCACGATCACCGGGGTGGCGGACACCGAAATCATCATCGACCTGTCGCTGAAGCCGGTGCGGGACCGGAACGGCGCCGTGGCGAACGTGATCATGGAGGGGCGCGACATCACCGAGCTGCGCCTGCACCAGGAAATGCTGTTGCGGGCGCAGAAGATGGAGGCGGTGGGCGCGCTGACGGCGGGCGTGGCGCATGACTTCAACAATATCCTGACGGTGATTTCGGGCAATCTGGAGATTCTGGAGAAGACGGCGTCGCCCGGCGGGCGCGCTGCGAAACGCATTGGCCGTGCGGTGGAAGCGGTGTTTCGCGGCAAGGCGCTGACCCAGCAATTGCTGACGTTCTCCCGCCGCCGCCGGCTCGATCTCAAGGTCGTCTCCATCAACGATCTCGTCGAACAGATGCGGGACATGTTCGCCACGCTCGGCGATGCGGTGACAGTCCGCTTCGATCTGGACGAAGACCTGCCCCTTTGCGAGATCGATCCGGCGATTCTCGAAACAGTGCTGTTGAACATCGCCATCAACGCCCGGGACGCCATGCCCGAAGGCGGCACGCTCACCGTATCCACCGCGTCGCTGCGGCCGGACGACGACAGTTTCCGCGATGCGGTCGGGACGTTGCCGAGGGGCGTATATGCGTGCCTGCGGCTGACGGATACCGGAACCGGCATGACCGAGGCGGTGCGGGATCATGCGTTCGATCCGTTCTTCACCACCAAGGGCGCGCGGGGCAACGGTCTCGGGTTGAGCATGGCCTATGGCTTCGTCAACCAGTCGGGCGGGGATATACAGATCGATTCGGAGCCGGACAGAGGCACGGAAATCCGGCTCTACTTCCCGGCGACCGACAAGCCGCTGCCCGCCGCCGTCGAGGTCGGGGAATCAGGGCGGGCCCCGGCCCCGAAGGGGCATTCGCGGCGTGTCTTGCTGGTCGAGGACGACGACACGGTCCGTGCGACGACGGAGGAGGCGCTCTCCGCCATGGGCTTTTCGGTGGACGTCGCCGCAACGGGCGATTCGGCGATCGATCTCATCCGCGCCGAAAGAAGCTATGATCTGATCCTGACCGATATGGTCATGCCGGGCACGAGCGGCGGGCCGGAAGTCGCGGCTGCCGCCCGCGCGGTTGCGCCCGGTACGCCGGTGATATTCTGCTCCGGATTTTCACATCAGTTTTCCGGCGACAGCGCGGCCCCGCGCGAGGGCGCGCATTTTCTCGCCAAGCCCTATCGCATGCAGGAGCTCCACGCGCTCGTCGGTCGCGCACTCGAAAGCCGGGACCGCCATGTTGCCTGACGATCAGCGATGCGACTGCCAATGCGGCTCATCGGGCCGGCCGGCCCTTCCGGACGCGGGATCGGTGCGGATCGCGCGGCGCTCAAAGGGGCATGGCCGATGACGACGGAGGAAACGCTTCGTCAGCGCCGTCAGGGAGCGGAATCGGGCCGCGGTGCGAAAGGAAACGGCGTCAAGCAGCGCATCGTCGTTGTCGACGATGACGAGGCCATCTGCGAGATGATCCAGGACTACATGTCCGACGAAGGCTTTCTGGTTGCCACCGCGCTCGACGGGGTCGGACTGCATGCGGCCATTGCCGAGGCGCCGACCCAGCTGGTCATCCTGGATCTGAAGCTGCCGGACAAGGACGGGTTCGCCCTGGCGCGCGAGTTGCGCGAACACCACGCCGACATCGGCATCCTGATCCTGACCGGCAAGGACGATGTGGTCGACCGGGTCGCCGGGCTGGAGATCGGCGCCGACGATTATGTCACCAAGCCCTTCCATCTTCGCGAATTGCTGGCACGCGCGCGGTCCATCCTTCGCCGCCGCCAGCAGGATGCAGCGGCGGCGAACCCGGCCGATCCGGCGCCGCCCCTTCCTCGCGAGGACGGCCATCGGCGGTTCCGCTTTGCGGGGTGGACGCTCGATCTCACGGTGCGGGAGCTTCGCGGCCCGGACGGATGCGCGGTTGCGCTTACGGGCGGCGAGTTCGACCTTCTGGTCACCTTTGTCGAGCATCCGGGGCGGCCGCTCAGCCGGGCTCAGATCCTCGACATGGCCCGCCATCGCGCCGCGGCCCCGTTCGATCGCAGCATCGACGTTCAGGTCGGCCGGCTGCGCCGGAAGATCGAAATCGACCCGAAGCGGCCGAAGCTCATCAAGACGGTTCGCAACGCCGGCTACATGCTGGACGCCCCGGTCAGCCGGGCCTGACGGTGCCCGCGGAACCATTTTTCACAGCCGCTGTTCTTCTATCGAGGTCCGGCCGCGTCGAGATCGGCTGTCGACCAGACAAGGAGAGGTTCATGGCTGCATTTCTGATCGTTCACAGGCGCAACATCACGGATTCGGAAACGCTGAAGGAATACGCCAAGGGCGTCGAAAGCACGATCAAGGCGTTCGGCGGCGAGGTGGTCGTGCGCAGCGATAATTTCGACGTGCTGGAAGGTCACTGGACGCCGGGCAAGAAGCATGTCGATTCCCGCCCCGAACGGATCACCGTGGTCAAGTTCCCGGATATGCCGGCCCTGAAGTCGTGGTACGACTCCGACCAGTACGCCGAATTCAAGGTCATCCGCCAGAGCAGCTCGGATTCCGACGTCGTGGCGGTTCAGGGCGACGATCTGCGATAGCGTGTCGTGCCGTGGACATTCGCACCGTCGGCGGGACGGATACTGGAACCCGGGCGAGCGCGTTGCGTTCAAAGAACAGCCCTGCCCGGCGCGAAGCCGGATTCAGGAGGAGCACAGGATGAAGGACCTGTCAGGACGGAAGATCGCCATACTGGCCACCGACGGCTTCGAGCAGAGCGAGCTCACGATGCCGTTTGAAAAGCTCGCGGCGGCCAACGGGGATGTGCACGTGATCTCGATCCAGCCCGGCAGCATACGGGGCTGGAACAAGGATCACTGGGACAAGTCCGTGCCCGTGGACAGGACGCTCGACGACGTGCGGCCGGACGACTACGAGGTGCTGGTGCTGCCTGGCGGACAGATCAACCCCGATGTGCTGCGCACGAACGAGGCCGCCGTCGCCTTCGTCCGCGATTTCGTCGCGGCGGGCAAGCCCGTCGCCGCCATCTGCCACGGGCCGTGGATGCTGGTGGAGGCCGGGGTGGTGAAGGGGCGCAAGCTTACGTCCTACCATTCCATCCGGACCGACATGAAGAATGCCGGCGCGAACTGGACCGATCAGGAGGTCGTGGTGGACGGCAACCTGATCACCAGCCGCAACCCCGACGACCTGCCGGCCTTCATAGAAAAGATCGCGGAGGCCGCCGCGTAGACGGCGCAGGCCCCGGGGTTTCAGCGGGCGAGTTCGTAGTGCTTGATGGAAACCTCGGCGCCCCGGATATTGCGGTTGTGGCGCTTGATCTCCTGGTGATCCTCGGTCTCCAGATACTTCCGGATGCTTTCTTCGCTGTCCCATTCGGAATAGGAGATGAATTCGCCCGGGGCGTCCGTGCACCGCAACAGCTCTTCGGTAAGACAGCCTTTCTGCTGGATCATCAGCGGCGCGCATTTCGTCTTCCAGTTTTCCTGCGCCTGCTTTGCCTGGTCGGCCGGAACACGGACGTAGATCAGTCGCACTATGGACATTGCCTTTCTCCTGTCGTGGGCGGAGGCACCGGCCCCGGTCCGTTTCTCCACTACCGAAACGCAGCGATGCGGATTTTGTTTCCGCGCTCCGAACTTGCCTGCGGGCCGGCGCATGGCCATGTGAAAAGCTCCTGCGGCATCCATGAGCGGCCTCGGCATGGGCGGATCGGCGAGAGGAACGGTTCTGAAGACCGTGTCGGACTATCGGGCGGCTCTTCGGCGCGTCGCGGAGCTTCGCGGCGAGGGCGAGAGGGCGGAGACGAACATGGATCTCGCCGATCTCGAAGGCGCCATCGCGCGCTATGTCGCGAAGCCGGACCGGCCCGCAACGAGGAAGGGGCGGCCGAAGGAGGGAAGCTCCGACACCACCTGACGCGGGGGCCGCGGCGCCGTCGGAGAGCGCTTCTGTTCCCCGTCCCGGCCGGAAGGGGGAATAACGGCGCGCCGAAAGCGTCTCAACCGGTGGGCCCTGCGCTTACGGGAGACAGCAGATGGAACTGAGAGAAATCATGACAGCCGATGTCTGCATCATCGCGCCCACGGCGACCATAGGCGCCGCCGCGCGCATGATGCGGGAAAAGAATATCGGCATGCTGCCGGTCGGCGAGAACGACCGGCTGGTCGGATCGATCACCGACCGCGACATCGCCATCAAGGGCGCCGCCGACGACAAGGACCCGGGGGCTACGTCGGTGCGCGAGGTCATGTCGGAGCGCATCGTCTATGGCTTCGAGGACCAGTCGGTGGAAGATGGCGCCCGCCTGATGGGTGAGAACCAGATTCGCCGCCTGCCCGTGCTCAACCGGGACAAGCGCATGGTCGGCATCGTCTCGCTCGGAGACGTCGCGGAACGCTGCGGGAACGCGGCGCCCGCCGGCGAGACACTGGCCGCCGTGTCGCGGGGCTGAGCCGCGCGGACCTATCGGGAATTCGCCGCCGGTTGCCGCCGCAGGACCTGACCGGGAAGGGCGCCGGTGTGGCGCTCCTGCTCCAGCACCGACACGCCGTTGACGAAGACTGCATCGATGCCCGTGGCGTACCGGTGCGGGTCCTGATAGGTGGCGCGCTCGGCGACCGTGTCGGGATCGAAAACCGTGATATCCGCGCGCCAACCTTCGCGCAGCAGCCCCCGGTCCGCGAGCCCGAGGGCGGCGGCGCTGGCGCCGGTCATCTTGTGCACCGCCGTATGCAGCGGCAGCAGTCCCAGATCGCGGGCGTAATGGCCGAGCACCTTCGCGAAGGTGCCGTAGAACCGCGGATGCGGCTTGCCCTGGCCGGTGACGCCGTAAGGCGCGACCGAGTTTCCGTCCGAGCCGATCATGATCGCCGGTGAACGGATGAGCGTCTGCACGTCATCCTCCGAGATGGAGGAGACAAGCACGCGGGTCTGCGCCCGGTCCTCGACGATGTAGTCCAGCGCGGTCTCGAACCCGTCCCTGCCGCGCTCCGCGGCGATCTCGGCGATGGTGCGTCCGGCATATTGGGGGAGGTCGGGCGATATCGAGATGCGGATCGCGTCCCAGTCGGGGATGCGGCCGAAATTATTGAGCCCGTCCGCCTCCACCTCGCAGCGCACGCGGGTGCGCGCCTCCGCATCGCCGAGCCGCGCCAGCAGGGCGTCCACCCCGCCTTCCTGCAGCCAGGCAGGAAACAGGTTCTTGAGCGGGTTGCTGGCGGCGACATAGGGATACTGGTCGCAATCGATGGCTACCCCCCGCGCCCGCGCCGCGGCCAGCAGGTCGAGCAGCGTCTGCGCGCCACCCCAGTTGTCGGTGCCCGACAGCTTCACGTGGACGATCTGGACATGGACGCCGGTGCGCTCGCCGAATTCGATGGCTTCCTGCACCGAATCGAACACGGTGTTGGACTCGTCCCGCAGATGGGTGAAGTAGAGCCCGCCGCGCCGGCGCAGCACGGAACCGAGCTCCACCAGTTCCTCGCCCTCCGCATAGGAGCCCGGCGCGGTGAACAGCCCCGACGACATGCCGATGGCGCCGGCCTCCAGCGCCTCCTCCAGCAGCCGCTTCATCTGCTCCAGCTCGGCGGGTTCGGGCGGCCGGTCCTCGAGCCCCATGGTCATCAGCCGCAGCGTGTTGTGGCCGACCAGCATTGCCCGGTTGACCGCGGTCTGCGGATAACCCTCCAGATAGCCGGCGTAGCCGGTCTCGAAAAACGTCAGCCACGGCGCGCTCGGGCTCAGATAGTCGCGGATCAGCTCGACCTTGCCGGGCAGGACGGGCGCGCAGGAATAGCCGCAATGGCCGATCACCTCGGTCGTCACGCCCTGGCGGATCTTGCTTTCCGCCTGCGGCATCAGCGGCAGCGTCCAGTCGGAATGGGTCTTGATGTCGATGAATCCAGGACAGACGATCCTGCCTGCGGCATCGATCTCCCTCGCCCCGCCCGCGGTCAGGTCGTTGCCGATGGCGGCGATGCGCCCGTTTCGGACGGCGACGTCGGCGCGTGCGCCCGGCGCGCCCGATCCGTCGATGACCGTGCCGCCGCGAATGATGAAATCGTCCATGGCCCGCCGCCGGTTATTTCCGCGACACCCGGGCGCCGCTACGCATCCAGCCCGTCGGCGCCGTCGCGCATGAACGCGACCTTGCCGTTGACCACGGTCATATCCACCGGGATGTCCTTGATGTTCTCCGGCGCCACCTCGTACGGGTTCTCGGCCAGAACGGCGAAGTCGGCGAGCTTGCCGGTCTCGATGGAGCCCTTGATCTTCTCCTCGAACGCGTTGTAGGCGGCGTTGATCGTGAACATCCGGATCGCTTCGCGCACGCTGACGGCCTGGTCGGCGCCGACCGTCTTGCCGGTCCAGGTGCGGCGCGAGACGGCGGTGCCGAGGTCGCGCAGCGAATCCAGCGGCCAGTAGGCCGGCCCGTCCGAGCCGGAGGTGATCTGCAGCCCCGCATCCAGCATGTCGCGGACGTTGAAGCTGCCCTCCAGCCGCTCGTCGCCGATGCAGGCCAGCAGTGAGTCCCAGATGTAGTGCATGAACGGGATGTTCGGCACCGGCAGGATGCCGTTGCGGACGATGACGTCCATACGCTCGTCGTTGACCAGCCAGTTGCCCAGATGCTCCACCCGGTGCCGGTGGTCGGCGCGCGGATCGGCCGTGATCGCCTTTTCAAGCGAGTGCAGCGCCATGTCCATCGCCACGTCGCCGATGGCGTGGATGCAGACCCGGTGTCCGGCGCGGTGATAGGCCTCGACCGTCTCGTCCAGCTCGTCCTGCTCGATGCGGATCAGCCCTTCGTGGCAGGGGTCGTCGACATAGGGCTCGTAGAACTTGGCGACATGGCCGGTGATGCCGCCGTCGATGGACATCTTCACCCCGCCGATGCGCAGCCAGTCATTGCCGAACCCGGTCTTGATGCCGAGGTTGAGCAGGCTCTCCTTCTTGATCTGCGCCTCGATCACGCGGATCAGGAGGGAGACGCGGATCGGCAGCCGCTCCTCGGCCACCAGCTCCTGATAGGCGCGGATGCTCTCGTGGTTGGTGACAATGTCATGGATGTTGGTGATGCCGCGCGCGAGGCAGCGCTCGGCCGCGAACATCACCCCCGCCTTCATCTGCTCGTAGGAATAGGTCGGCATGATGTTGCGCACCATGTACTGCGCGCGTTCGACCAGCTTGCCGGTAGGCGCGCCGTCGTCGTCGAACTCGATGGCGCCGCCGGCGGGCGCGCTGCTCATGCTGTTGATGCCCGCCGCCTCCAGCGCCCTCGAGTTGGCGATGGTGATATGCGCGCCGAAATTGATCACCGTCGGGTGGTCGGGCGCGACCGCGTCCAGATCATGCCGGTTGGGGAAGCGGCCGTCCGGCATGCGGAAATCCTGCATCGGGCTGCCATGCGCGACCACCCACGTACCCGACGCCTGGGCCCTCGCCTGCTCGCCGATCTTCTCGCATATCTGCGCGATGGACCGCACGTTGGAATAGAAGTCGCGGCAGTCGATCCGGTGCATCATCGACGCGCCGCCATCGGCGAAATGCACGTGCGGGTCGGTCAGCCCGGGCAGCACGCAGCGGCCCTTCAGGTCGATCTTCTTCGTGCGGCCGTCGGCCAGCGCCTCGATGTCGCGGGCGCTGCCCACCGCGCCGATGGTGCCGCCCCAGACGGCCACCGCCTCCGCTTGGCTGTCCCCGGCGTCGGCGGTCAGCACGGTGGCATTGGTCAGCACCAGGTCGGGGCTCAGCGCGGTAACACTCATGATAATGTCCTTTCTCTCCTCATTTTCAGGCGACATGGCGGAGCGCTGCGGCCAGCGTCTCCGTCATGCGGTCGATCTCGTCCTTCTCCACGATCAGCGGCGGGGCCAGCGCGAGGGTGTCGGCGGTCTGGCGCACCAGCACGCCGGCCTCGAAACAGTCGCGGAACACGTCGTAGCCGCGCGCGCCCGGCGCGCCGTCGCGCGGCGCCAGCTCCACCGCGCCGACCAGGCCGATGTTCCGGATGTCGGCGACATGCGGCAGGCCCTTCAGCCCGTGGATCGCGTCCTCGAAATACCGGGCCAGCGCGCCGGCGCGGTCGAACAGCCCGTCGCCGGCATAGATGTCGAGCGCGGCCAGCCCCGCGGCGCAGGCCAGCGGATGGGCGGAATAGGTATAGCCGTGGAAAAGCTCGACGGCCCCTTGGGGGGCGGCGTCCGTCACCGCGTCGTAGATAGCGTCCTGCACCGCGACCGCCGACATCGGCACCGCGCCGTTGGTCAGCCCCTTTGCCAGCGTCATGATGTCCGCGCGCACGCCGAACCTTTCCGCGGCGAAGGCGCTGCCGAGCCGCCCGAACCCGGTGATGACCTCGTCCAGGATCAGCAATATGCCGTGCGCGTCGCAGATCGCGCGCAGCCGTTCCAGATAGCCGACGGGCGGGACCAGCACGCCGGTGGAGCCGGCCATCGGCTCGACGATCACCGCGGCGACGGTGCTGGCGTCGTGCAGCGCGACCAGCCGCGTCAGGTCCTCCGCCAGATCGGCGCCGTATTCCGGCTGGCCGCGGCTGAAGGCGTTGCGCGCCGGGTCGTGGGTGTGGCGCAGATGGTCCACGCCGCCCAGCATGTTGCCGAACTGCTTGCGGTTGTTGGAAATACCGCCGACGGCGGTGCCGCCGAACCCGACCCCGTGATAGCCGCGCTCCCGCCCGATGAAGCGGGTGCGCGTCCCCTCGCCCCGCGCCCGATGATAGGCCAACGCGATCTTGAGCGCGGTATCCACCGCCTCCGAGCCGGAGCAGGCGAAGAACGCGCGGTCGAGCCCCTCCGGCAGCATGCCGGTCAGCCGCGCGGCGAGCGCGAACGCAAGCGGGTGCCCCATCTGGAAGGCGGTGGAATAGTCCAGCCGGTCCGCCTGCGTCTTGATGGCCTCGGCGATGCGCCGCCGCCCGTGCCCGGCGTTGACGCACCACATGCCGGAAATGCCGTCCAGCACCTGCCGGCCGTCCTCGGTCGTGTAGTACATGCCCTCGGCAGCGACAAACATCCGCGGCGCCGCCTTGAACTGGCGGTTGGCCGTGAACGGCATCCAGTAGGGGCCGAGGTCGTTCGCCATGACGCGCGGGGTGTCGGGCATGGGTGTCCTTGTGCGCGGATATGTACGGCTCACCGTACAGGCTGAAATCGTGCACCGGCAATCGGCATCCGGCAAGGGCGCGATCCGACGAAGGTGTGACAAGCCGATCCGTTTCATGTGTAATGCCCTGCGTTGTGCCGCGACAGGGCGCGGCGGCGTGCGACAGGAAAGCATCGATCTGATGGGTGTGCTTCTCTCGGTCCGGGATCTCCAGACCTCGTTTTTCACCAGCGACGGCGAGATCCGCGCGGTCGACGGCGTGACCTTCGACATAGACGAGGGCGCGACGGTGGGGCTGGTCGGCGAATCCGGCTGCGGCAAGAGCGTTACCGCGCTGTCGATCATGCGGCTGCTGTCCAGGGGCACCGGGCGGGTCGTCGGCGGGGAAATCCTCTATCGAGGAGAGAATCTGGCCGAATACAGCGAGGCCGGGATGCGCCGCATCCGCGGCAACGAGATTTCGATGATTTTCCAGGAGCCGATGACCTCGCTCAACCCGGTGTTCACCATCGGCGAGCAGATCGGGGAGGCCGTCCGCCTGCACCAGGGGGTGAGCGCACGGGAAGCGCGCAACCGCGCGGTCGAGATGCTGCGCCTGGTGAAGATCGCCGAGCCCGAAAAGCGGATAAAGGACTATCCGCACCAGCTTTCGGGCGGGATGCGCCAGCGGGTGATGATCGCCATCGCGCTGAGCTGCAATCCGCGGCTGCTGATGGCGGACGAGCCGACCACCGCGCTGGACGTGACGATCCAGGCCCAGATTCTCGACCTGATCGGCGAGCTGCAGGAGCGGCTCGGCATGGCGGTCCTGCTGATCACCCACGACCTCGGCGTCGTCGCCCAGCAGGCCGACGACGTCGCGGTGATGTATGCCGGCAGGATCGTCGAACGCGCGAAGCCGGAAATCATCTTCTCGCGGCCCATGCACCCCTACACGGTCGGGCTGATGAATTCCGTGCCCGGCGCGACCGGCAAGAGGCGGCGGCTCGAGGCCATCCCCGGCATCGTGCCGAGTCCGCTGGACTGGCCGTCCGGCTGCCGTTTCCGCACGCGCTGCACCCGCGCCGACGATGCCTGCGCGCACAGCCCGCCTGAACTGGTGGAGGTGGAGCCCGGCCACTGGGTCTCGTGTCTGAAGGTTTCGGCGGCGGACGCGCCGGTCCTGGCGGTGGAGGCGTAGGGATGGCACTGCTGGAGATCCGGAACCTGAAGAAGCATTTTCCTGTCGGCGGCGGATTCCTGGGCCGGGGCGCGGAAACGGTGAAGGCGGTCGATGGCGTGACGCTGTCGGTCGAGGACGGCGAGACGCTCGGTCTGGTCGGCGAGTCGGGTTGCGGGAAGTCGACCCTGGGCCGCTGCATCATCCGCCTGATCGAGCCCAGCGACGGGCAGATCGTGTTCGACGGGCAGGACGTGACCGCGCTCGACGCAGATGACATGCGCGTGCTGCGCCGGCGCATGCAGATCATCTTCCAGGACCCCTACGCGTCGCTGAACCCGCGCATGCGGGTGGGCGAGATCGTCGGCGAGGGCATGCAGATCCACAAGCTGGCGAAGGGCGGCGAGCTGCGCGACAGGGTGATGCAGCTTCTCGCCCGCGTCGGCCTGCGCGAGGAGCATTTCGACCGTTACCCGCACGAGTTTTCCGGCGGGCAGCGCCAGCGCATCGGGGTGGCCCGCGCGCTGGCGGTGAATGCGCAGTTCATCGTCGCCGACGAGGCGGTGTCGGCGCTCGACGTGTCGATCCAGGCGCAGATTCTCAACCTGCTGCAGGATCTGCAGGAAGAATTCAAGCTGACCTATTTCTTCATCTCGCACGACCTGCGCGTCGTCGAGCATATCAGCGACCGGGTCGCCGTGATGTATCTCGGCAAGCTCGTCGAGATCGCGCCGGCGGAAGCGATCTATGCCAACGCCCAGCATCCCTATACGCGCGCGCTGCTGTCGGCCGCGCCGCTTCCCGATCCGTCGCGAAAGACAGAGCGCATGGTGCTGCAGGGCGACGTGCCGAGCCCGATCAACCCGCCGAGCGGATGCAGCTTCCACCCGCGCTGCCCGTTCGCCGAGAAAATCTGTTCGGAGGTGGAGCCTGCGCTTGTGCGCGACGGCGATCACAGCGTCGCATGCCATGTTTTCGGCCCCGGCGCCACGGTCGGGCGCGCGGCAGAGACGGTGTAGCGGGGCGAGGCTGGCCACCCGCAATAACGCGTGATAGCCTCGCGAGGATCGAAAGTCCCAATAGGGTGTACGACATGTCCGCGACCGTCGTCCGATCGAAGCCTTGGGCGCCCCCGGCGCGCGTGGAGCGTGAAGAGCTGGTCGGAATTTCCGACCGGCTTCTGGCCGAACCCGACATTCCCTGGACCCGCGAGGAAGAAATCTCCCGCCTCCATGCCAACGGCATGGACTGGGACATCGGCACGCTGGTCTACGCGCCGGACGATCCGGCGAAGGCGCCGATCGGCCCCGACGGCAAGAAGATCGGCATCTTCATGACCCATGGCGGCGCCAGCGACTGGCGGTCGATGGACCCGCTGGCCAGGACGTTCTGCGGCAAGCGCGGGTACAAGGTCTGCTCGATGACCTATCCGGGCCGGTTCTGGTTCGACAATCCCGATCACGACTGGCCGGGCGACACGTTCCACGAGGATGGGACCGTGCGCACGCCGGTCTGGCTGCGCGGCGAGACGATCACCCCCGACCAGTACGAGGTGAAGGCCGACGACAGCCACCGCGCGATCTACGGCACGCGCCGCTATGCCGTGGCCAGGCCGGGCTCGCTGTTCTACCTGCGCATGGCGGCATGGCCCAAGGCCATCGTCGAGGCGATGAAGGACATCTGCGCGCGCCATTTCCCGCCCGACGAATGGTCGATCTACGTCCACGGCCATTCGACCGGCGGCCCTTTCGTGCATACGCTGATGCAGCGCTGCGAGAACGTGCGCGGGCTGATCGGGGTGGAGAACTCGCCGTTCGGCTACCTGTTCAACAAGATGACCGGTCATGACTGGCCGACCCCGTTCAACTATATCCTGGTGCGGAACTGGCGCGAGCTCGCCCGCTACCGCGGCGCCGAGCTCGCCCTCCAGGAAGGAGAAAAGCCGCTGTTCCGCCTCGCCCAGGTGATGGAGGAGATTTTCGACCTCTGGGACGTCTCGAAGCGCGCGCCGCAGTTCAAGGCGGAGAACTGGTATCACAACCGCACGGTGTCCTGCCTCACCGAGGCGGCGCAGGTCGCCGCCCGCCACCAGAACATGAACGCCGACGAGACGCAGGCGCTGGTGGACGAATACCTGGGCTACGGTGTGCCGCAGCAGGGCGAGGACGCAAGGCCGGTGCCGCCGCTGCTGCACGGCATCTGCGAATACTCCCGCGACCACCGGCCCGAGAAATACGAGATGATGCGCCGCGAATACGCGGGGCTGAAGCCGGCGCCGAAATTCGAATACGTGCAGCTCGGCGCCGGGATCCACTCCTACTGGCGGGAGGAGGCGGGGCTGCCGCTCGGCGTCTGTCCGGCCGTGGTCAAGATCTGGGACGAGGCGATCATGAACGGCTGGTACGACGTTCCATGATCGTCAAGGCGCCGCGCGCTGAGCGCGGGGGGTGTGTGCAGGGCACATCGAAGGCAAGAGAAATGAGAGGAAGACCATGAAAACCAGGCATTTCTTCGCAAGCGGGCGGTTGCTGGCGGCGACCGCCGCGCTGGCGGGCGCGGTGACGCTCGGCGGCGCCGCAGCCGTCGCCAGGTCGCAGGTGACGGTCGCGGTCGTCAACGATTTCGCCGGCTGGAACCCCTACGCCGATTCCACGTCCCAGATGTACATGATCTGGTGCCAGACCTATGGCTGCCTCGGCACGTTCGACACCCGCAGCGGCGAATACAAGGGGCTGCTGGCCGAACGCTGGGAGATCGGCAAGGACAACCCCAACGAATGGACCTTCTATCTGAAGAAGGGCATCAAGCGGCAGGGCGACGGCAAGGAGCTGACCGCCGAGGACGTGGTGCATTCCCTGTGGCGCAACAAGAACGATCCCCGCAGCGCGCAGAAGCAGAACACCCGGCCGGTGAAGGAAGCCGTCGCGCTGGACAAGTACACGGTGAAGTTCGTCACCAGCCAGCCGACCGCGCCGCTGCTGTCCTTCCTGTTCGACCGGCTGATCATCACCGGCAAGGACCTGTACGAGAAGCACGGACAGGACGTGGACCGCAAGGCGCCGCTGGGCTACGGCCCCTACCAGGTGAAGGACATCGTGGTCGGCCAGCGCATGGTGCTGGAGAAGCACGCGGACTGGCCGGGCATCGAGGCCGGAAACCCCGATCGGCTGATCTTCCGCCGCATCAAGGAGGACGAGGCGCGGGTCACCGGGCTGCTGAACGGCGAGGTGCAGATCGCGCTGCACATCCCGCCGCATCTGGTCGACCGGGTCAGGGGCGCCTCGAACATCGATCTGAAGAACGTGCCGTCCGTCGAGGTGATGTTCCTCGCGATGAATCCCAACTTCAAGCCGTGGGACAACAAGCTCGTCCGCCAGGCGGTAGGCTATGCCATCGACCGGGAGGCCATCGTGAAGGCCATCTTCCGCGGCGGCGCCGATGTCTTGCACGGCCCGATCGGGTCCGGCCAGTACGGCTACGACCCCTCCGTCGCGCCCAAGTACAACTACGATCCGGAGAAGGCGAAGGCCCTGCTGAAGCAGGCGGGCTATCCGGACGGGGTGGAGATCGATTTCTACACCGCCACCAACCGCTACGTGAACGACCGCCAGAGCTCCCAGGCCATCGTGCCGATGCTGGAGGCGGCCGGCTTCAAGGTGAAGTTCCACACGCCCGAGTACTCGACGCATTGGCCGATCGTGCGCAAGGGCAAGCGCCCCTTCTACTACCAGGGCCGCGGCTCTGTGGTCGATCCGTCCGCCGCCATCGCGCAGTATTTCGAAACCGGCGCGACCCCGCGCATCGGGTACTCGAATCCGGAGCTCGACAAGATACTCAAGGCCGAGAGGCAGGAGTTCGACGAGGCGAAGCGCAAGGCGCTGCTGCTCAAGGCGTTCAACATCATCCAGGAGGACCTGCCCGCGTTCTTCCTGTGGCGCATCCACAACTATGTCGGGATGTCGAAGACGGTCGCGTTCGAGCCGATGTCGACCGAGCGCATCTTCGGGTTCGATATCGTGGTGAAGTAGCCGGCCGCCCGGCGGCCGCCTCGGAGCGCGCAGATGTTCACCTATATCACCCGCCGCGTGACCGGAACGATCCCGGTCATAATCCTGATCTCGCTGCTGGTGTTCATGCTCGTCCAGTCGGCGCCGGGGGACCCCGCCGACCTGCTCCTGTCGGACGAGGCGACCGAGCAGGACGTGGCGGAGGCCCGCGCGCGCTGGGGCCTCGACCAGCCGGTCTGGGTCCAGTACTGGAAATTCTTCACCGCCGCGATCCAGGGCGATCTCGGCACCTCGTTCCGCTATGCCGATCCGGTGCTGTCGATGATCCTCGACCGGCTGCCGGCGACGATCGAGCTGTCGGCGTTCTCGATCCTGATCGCGGTCGTCTTCGGCGTGCCGCTCGGCGTGTGGGCGGGCGCCCGGCCCAACAGCTGGGCGGACAATTTCGGCTCGCTGTTCGGCTTCTTCGGCATCAGCATGCCCAATTTCTGGTTCGGCATCATGCTGATCCTGCTGCTTTCGGGGGTGCTCAATCTGCTGCCCTCCTCGGGCCGCGATACCTATGGCATCGCCAGCGACCCGATCACCGGTTTCTACCTTCTGGACAGCATCCTGCACCGCAACTGGAAGGCGCTGTGGGACGGGCTGGCGCATATCATCATGCCGGCGATCGCGCTGGGGACGAACATGATGGGCATCCTGATGCGGGTGACGCGGTCCTCGGTGCTGGAGGTGATGCACGAGGACTACATTACGACGGCGCGGGCCAAGGGGGTGAACGAACGCAACGTGCTGTGGCGCCATGCGGTGCGCAACGCGATGATTCCGATCATCACCGTCGTCGGGCTGGAACTCGGCACGCTGCTGTCGGGATCGATCATCGTCGAGACGGTGTTCTCCTGGCCGGGCAGCGGCCAGCTCCTGATTTCCGCGATCACCGCGCGCGACTACCCCCTGATCACCGGGACGGTGCTGACCTACACCATGATCTTCGTCGTCATCAACCTGGTCATCGACGTGCTTTACGCTGTCATCGATCCGAGGATCCGCTTTGACAAATAGCGCGCTCACGGAAGAGGCCATCCTGGCGCGCCCCGCCGCGCAGGGCAGCCGCGTGCCGCGGGGGCTGCGTCCCTGGCTGACGCCCAAGATCGTGCTCGGCGGCGGCATCGTGCTGGTGCTGGTGATCATGGGGGTGCTCGCGCCGGCGATTTCGCCGTTCGATCCCAACAGGCAGAACCTGCTCGGCGCGATGCAGGCGCCGCAATGGCTTGCGGGCGCGCATTTTCTCGGCACCGACCATGTCGGGCGCGACATCCTGAGCCGCATCTTCTACGGTGCGCGCATCTCTCTGGTGATCGCGATCACCGTGGTGGTGATCTCCGGCATCGTCGGGGTCGGCCTGGGCGCGATCTCGGGCTATTTCGCCGGCAAGATCGACTTCGCGATCCAGAAGCTGGTGGAGGTCGTGTGGGCCTTTCCGCCGCTGCTTCTGGCGATCGCCATCATGGCGTTTTTCGGCCAGGGGCTCGGAATCCTGATCTTCGCGCTGGTGATCCAGAGATGGATTCCGTATTGCCGCGTCGCGCGCGGCCAGGCGCTGTCGCTGCGCAGCCGCGATTTCGTCCATGCGGCCCGGTCGCTCGGCGCGCGCAACGCCCGCATCGTCATGAAGCATATCCTGCCCAACCTGATGCAGGCGGCGACGGTGATCGGCACCTTCGCGATGGCCACGGCGATCATCGCCGAGGCCAGCCTCAGCTTCCTCGGCCTGGGCGTGCCGCCCAGCATTCCGACCTGGGGCGGCATGCTGGCCGACGGCCGCGCCTATATCAGCACCTCCTGGTGGCTGGCGCTGTTCCCCGGGCTGTGCATCTTCTTCACCGTGCTCGGAATCAACCTGCTGGGCGACGGCATGCGCGACATCTTCGACCCGCGGCTCAAGCGCTCCGGCCAGGGCATGGGCTGACGCCCCGCGCCGCTTCCCCGTTGCCTGGCAATTAATTGCTCCACGCGGCGGCGGAGGACGCCCAGGGTTGCGACGGACGCGAACCGTTGCAGCGAGGATGCGGTGAAACCCACCCGAGAATTTCCAGAAGGACGCGGTGGCGGAGCGTCACATCGTCCTGCGCGACCTTTCGCGCCTCAGGGAGGTCGTGGAGGGCGCCTGAAGCCCCATCCGCCTGCGGATCTCTCTCCCCTTGGCCGGCGGTGCATGCGGGGGATGGCGGCGGCTGTCCTGCCGGCATAGGATGGCGCGGTACAGCCATGCCGTCCGATAACGACCCGGCCGCGCCGGAAATGCTCCAGGCGCTTGCTTGCGGTCTCGCCTCCGGCGGCGACCGCGATGCCCTCGTCTGGTTCGACGGCGGCGAGATGCGCCGGCGCGGTTTCGCCGATCTCGCTCGCGATGTCGACCGGCGCGCCCGGTGGCTGGCGGGCAAGGGCGTCCGGGCCGGCGACACGGTCCTGCTCTGCGGTCCTGGCCGCGCGGACTGGATCGTCGCCTTTCTCGCCCTGCAGCGCTGCGGCGCCTGCGCCGCGCCCGTCGACGCGCAGTTCGCGCCGGAGACCTTCGCCCATGTGCTGCGCGACAGCGGCGCGCGTCTCGTCCTCGCCGCGCCCTCTGCGGCCGAACGCTTCGCGGAAGCCTGCAAGGAGGCGGGGGTCGAGACGGCCGATCTCGGCGGCGGCGAGGAGGAGGGGGCGGACGAGGGGGGCGACTTCGCGACCGTCGAGCCGGCGGATCACGCGGTGCTGTTCTACACTTCGGGCACCACCGGCCCGCCCAAGGGCGTTCCGCTGACCCACCGCAACATCGCCTTCCAGATCCGGGTGCTGGCCGAGGCCCGGCTGGTCGCGGCGGACGACCGGGTCCTGCTGCCCCTGCCGCTGCATCACGTCTACCCGCTCGTCATCGGCGTTCTCGTGCCGCTCGCGCTGCGCGTCGCCGTCGTGCTGCCGGACGGGTTCACCGGGACGCGCGTCCTCGACGCATTGCGCCGCGGCAGGGTGACGCTGATGATCGGCGTGCCGCGCCTCTACGACGCCCTCGTCGACGGGATCGAGAACCGCCTGGCGCGGCAGGGGCTGCTGCCCCTGCTGCTGTATCGGGGCGCGCTGGCGCTGAGCCGGGGTCTTCGCCGGCTCGGGCTGCGGGCGGGCAAGGCGCTGCTGGCGCCGCTGCATCGGCGCGTCGGCCCGTCGCTCCGCGCCGTCATCTCGGGCGGCTCCGCGCTCAAGCCGGCGACCGCGCGGACGCTCGAGGCGATGGGCTGGCGGGTCGGCACCGGATACGGCCTCACCGAGACGTCGCCTCTGCTTTCCATGAACCCGCCCGGCGCCGGCCGGCTCGACACCGCGGGGCTGCCGGTGCCCGGCGTCGAGCTCTGCATCGACCGCGAGGCAGGCGACGGCAGCGGGACGGGCGAGGTGCTGGCGCGCGGCCCCGGCGTGTTCGCGGGCTATCGCAACCTGGAGGACAGGACGAAGGAGGTGCTGACCGGGGACGGCTGGTTCCGCACCGGCGATCTCGGCCATATCGACGCCGACGGGTATCTGCATCTGGCGGGGCGGAAATCGACGCTCATCGTCACGCCCGGCGGCGAGAACGTGCAGCCGGACGAGATCGAGGACGCCTATGCCGCCCATACGGCGATCGCCGAGATCGCCGTGCTGGAGGCGGACGGCCGGATCGTCGGGCTGATCGTTCCCGATCCGTCGCTGCGCCGCGACGGCGACCCGGAGGAGGCGGTGCGGCGGGCGGTGCGCGCCGTGTCGCGCGACCTGCCGTCCTACCAGCGGCTTGCGGAGTACCGGATCACAGGTGAGGCGATCCCGCGCACCCGGCTCGGCAAGCCGCGCCGTCACCTGATCGAGGCGCGGTACCGGCAGTCGGGGGAGGAGGGCGCCGAGCCGGGCGGGGGCGCGCCGGAGCCGGTGGCGCTGGACGAACTGTCCGGCGACGATCGCGCGCTGCTGGAGAACGAGGCGGCCTACGCCGCCTTCCTGCTGGTCACGGAGCGCAGCGCCGGGCGGCGGGTCACGCCGGACAGCGACCTCCAGCTCGATCTCGGCATCGATTCCATCGAATGGCTCGATCTTTCGCTGGCGCTGGCAGATCGCACCGGCGTCACGCTGTCGGAAGAGGCCATCGCGGAGATCGACACCCTGCGCGACCTGCTGGAGCGGGTTGCCCACGGCGGTTCGGACGGTGTGCGGGTCGAGGACGCGCTCTCCGATCCGGAAGCGGCGCTCGACGAGGCGCAGCGCCGCTGGCTGGAGCCGCCCGGCCGGCTCGCGCAGGCGGTGGCCCGCGTCGGTGCCGCGGTCAACGGCGCCGTAATGCGCCGGCTGTTTCGCCTGCGCGTGCAGGGGCTGGAGAACCTGCCGGACAGTGCGCCGTTCGTCCTTGCGCCCAACCATGCGAGCTATCTCGACCCCTTCGCCCTGGCGGCGGCGCTGGGGACGCGGCGGCTCGACGGGCTGTGCTGGGCCGGATGGACGGGCGTGGTGTTCACGGGCCCGGTCCGGCGCGCCTTCGCGCGCGTGGCGCGGGCGCTGCCCATCGATCCGGCCGGCGGCACGGTGTCCAGCCTCGCCTTCGGCAGTGCCGCGCTGAAGCGCGGGCTGAACCTCGTCTGGTTCCCGGAAGGCGCGCGTTCGCCCGATGGCGCGCTGAAGCCGTTCCGGCCCGGGATCGGGATGGTCCTGAAAAGCCGGCCGGTGTCGGTGGTTCCGGTGGCGATCCGCGGCACGCACGACGCCTGGCCGCCCTCGCGGCGTCTGCCGCGCCTGCGCCCGGTCAGCGTCGCCTTCCTGCCGCCGGTCGAGCCCGCGGCGCTGGCGGGGGAAGGCGAGGGGGAAACCGAGGCCGCGCGGATCGCCGGGGCGCTGCATCGCCGCGTTGCCGAGGGAACCGCAGACCCCTCCGCGCGCTGATGCCCGCCCCTTCGGGTGTCGTCAGAGCAGGTCGGAAAGGCGGATCGGCAGGCGACGGACGCGGCGGCCGGTCGCGTGATAGACCGCGTTGGCCACGGCCGCGTTGGTGCCGACGTTGCCAAGCTCGCCGAGCCTTCTCACGCCGGCCGGGTTGACCCCCTCGTCCACTTCGGGAACGAGGATGATGTCGACTTCGCCGATATTGGCGTTGACCGGTATCAGATAGCCGCACTGGCCATGGTCGCAGCTGCCGGCGGCTCGCGCCCGCGCGCTCAGGCATCGGCGGCTTTCACGATCGCCACGGCGGCGGCGGCGACGCCCGCGGTCTCCAGCGCCGCGGCGACGCGCAGCGCGTCCGCCTCGCGCCAGGGCGCGGCGACGATCTGCACCGCGACGGGCATGGCCGCGACGCCGGCGATCGGCGCCGCTACGACCGGCAGCCCGATGAAGGAAACCGGCTGGGTGAAGATGCCCAGGTTGGCGCGCACCGCCATCTCCTGCGTGCCGAGGCAGAACGTCTTCTGGCCGATGGCGGGCGCGGTGCACGGCGTGGCCGGCGCGATGACGATGTCGACCTCCTCGAACAGCGCCATGACCCGGCGGCGATAGGCGCTGCGGAACCGCTGCGCCTGCACGTACCACTGGGCGGGGGCGAGCGCGCCCGCAAACAGCCGGTCGCGCACGTCCTCGTCGAAATCCATCGGCCGTTCGGCCAGCCGCTTGCGGTGCAGCGCCGAGGCCTCCGTCGCGGTGATGACATAGGCGGCGCTGCGCGCGGTCGCGGCGTCCGGTAGCTCCACGGTGCGGATGGCGCCGGCGGCGTCCGCCGCGCGGTCCACGGCGGCCAGCGCGTCGTCGCTGGCCAGCTCGGCGAAATAGCCGCCGGCGACCGCGATGCGCAGCCCGTCGATGCCGCCGCCCAGCGTCGGCAGGGCCGGGTCCGCCGGCTGGCGCGCGCAGGCGGGGTCGCGTGCGTCGAATCCCTGCATCGCGTCGTAGGCGAGCGCCAGGTCGGCGGCGCTGCGGGCGAGCGGGCCGACATGGTCGAGACTGGCGCAGAACGGAAACGTGCCGGCCCGGCTGAGCCGGCCGAAAGTCGGCTTCAGCCCGAACAGGCCGCACAGCGACGACGGCACGCGGATCGAGCCGTTGGTGTCCGATCCCAGCGTGAAGCAGGCCATCCCCGCGGCCGCCGCCGCGCCGGAGCCGCCGGAGGAGCCGCCCGACATGCGCCTCGGATCGTGCGGGTTGCGCGACGGGCCGTAATGCCGGTTCTCGCCGGTGAAGTCGTAGGCGTACTCGCCCATGTTGAGCGCGCCGACCAGGATCGCGCCTGCCGCGTTCAGCCGCTCGATCAGCGTGGCGTCGCCTTCGGCGCAGGGATGCGACGCGTTGATCTTCGAGCCCGCCAGGGTGCGCAGCCCGCGCACGTCGAACAGGTTCTTGACCGCGAACGGCACGCCGGCGAGCGGCCCCGGATCGCCGCCGCGGGCTCTCACGCCATCCACCCGCCGGGCCTCGGCGAGCGCGCGCGTCGACGTCACCTCGGTGAAGGCGTTGAGCGCCGGGTCCAGCCGCGCGATGCGGTCCAGCGTCGCCTCCGTCACGGCGACGGCGGAAACCTCGCCGTTGCGAACCGCTGCGGCGATCTCGCGCGCCGGGCTTGCCGCGTCCGTCATGGCCGGAACACCGGGGCGGGCTCGTCCTCGTCGCCGAGCTCCGCCGCCATGACCCGTGCGGCGTGGCCTTCCAGGATCTCGTAATGCTGCATTACGGCGCGGCGGCAGGCGTCGGGGATTCCGATACCGGCCTGTTTCGCGGCGGCGGCCATGATCCGCGCGGTCCGGCCCTCGTCCTCTGTGTCCATGGGTTGCCTCTTCCTCGACCGTTTGTTCTTTCACCGTAACAGATGCAAGCAACGTGCCAAGCGGTGCGCGGGACGAAATGACGGAACTGCGCGGCTTCGGGTCCGTGCGCCCGTGGCGGCGGGGCCGGAATTGCCTGTTATTTGATCAGAGGTCGGCGCGGCGGAAACCGTCCACAGCCCCATCCGGAGTGTAGTACGCTGGGCAGCGATGGAGACCGAGCTTCCCGACCTGCCGGAGTTCGTTCCCGGCACCGTCTGGCTGGCCGGCGCGGGGCCGGGCGACCCCGCGCTGCTGTCGCTCGCCGCCTGGCACGGGCTGCGCCATGCCGACGCGGTGATCTACGACGCGCTGGTGGACGAGCGCGTGATCGCCCTCGCCCGCGACGGGGCGGCGCTGGAATATGCCGGCAAGCGCGGCGGCAAGCCGTCGGTGGACCAGCAGGACATCTCCGAGCGTCTGGTGGCGCTCGCGCGGGCGGGCAAGCGGGTATTGCGGCTCAAGGGCGGCGACCCCTTCGTCTTCGGCCGCGGCCCCCAGGAATGCGCCGCCCTGATCGCCGCCGGAATCCCGTTCCGCATTATCCCCGGCATCACCGCAGGCGTCGGCGGGCTCGCCTATGCCGGGATTCCGCTGACCAGCCGCGAAACCAACACGGCGGTGACCTTCATCACAGGTCATACCGCAGTGGGCGGCATTCCCGACGACCTGGACTGGGACGCGCTGTCGCGCGCCGCGCCGGTGCTCGTGATCTACATGGGCAGCCGCCACATGGCGCTCATCCGCGACCGGCTGGTCGCCAGCGGACGCGATCCGGCCGAACCGGTCGGCATCGTCAGCGCGGCGACCACGCCGCAGCAGAAGGTGCTGACGACGACGCTGGCGGCCTGCGCCGAGGATCTGGCCGCCGCCGGACTGCCCGCGCCGATGCTGATCGTGGTCGGCAGGGTCGTCGATTACCACGCGACGTTTCGCTGGTTCGCGCCGTGACCCGGCGCAACGGGGCTATCCCTGGCCCATCAGCCTGTCGGGTAGCCATGTCGCGATTTCCGGGAACAGGCAGAGCAGCAGGATCGCGACGATCATGCACGCCATGAATGGCACAGCGCCCTTGAGGATGGTGCGCAGATCGACGTCGGGCGCGATGCCGTTGATCACATAGAGATTGAGCCCGACCGGCGGCGTGATCAGGCCGAGCTCCATGTTCACGGTCAGGATCACGCCGAACCACACGGGATCGAACCCGACCGTGGTGATGATCGGGATCAGGATCGGGGTCGTCATCAGGATCACCGCGGCCGGCGGCAGGAAGCAGCCCGCCACCAGCAGCAGCACGTTGATCCACCCCATCAGCACCCAGCGGTTGACGTCCAGCGCGCCGATCCATTCCGCCACCGACTGGGTGACGTAGAGCAGCGACAGCATGTAGCCGAACAGGATGGAGGCGCCGATGATCATCAGGATCATCACCGATTCGCGCATCCCGTCGCGCAGGATCAGCCATAGCGCTTTGGGCTGCCACACGCGGTAGATCACGACCACGAGCAGGATGGCCAGCGCGGCGCCGACCGCCGCGGCCTCCGACGGGGTGGCGATACCGCCGTAAAGCGCGACCACCACGCCGACGATCAGCACGATGAAGGGAAGCACCCGGGGCACCATCTGCAGCCGCTCGCGCAGGGTGTAGGAGGCGGTATCGGGGTCCAGCCGGCCCTTGCGCTTCCAGCTCAGGAACAGCGCCCACAGGATGAACAGCCCCGCCAGCATCAGCCCCGGCAGGACGCCGGCGAGGAACAGCCGGCCGATCGAGGTTTCGCTGGCGATGCCGTAGAGGATCATCGTCACCGAAGGCGGGATCAGGATGCCGAGCGTGCCGCCCGCGGCGATCGCGCCGGTCGCGAGGTCCGCGTCGTAACCGCGCCGCCGCATCTCGGGAATGCCCATCCGGCCGATGGCGGCGCAGGTCGCCGGGGACGAGCCGGTGAGGGCCGCGAACAGGGCGCATGCGCCGATATTGGACACCACGAGGCTGCCCGGCACGCGGTAGAGCCAGCGCGCCAGCGCCTCGTAAAGGTCCGCCCCCGCGCGTGACGACGCCACCGCCGCGCCCATCAGAATGAACATCGGAATCGAGACTAGGGTGAAATCGTTGAGCCCGGCATAGAACGTGTCGGCCAGGATCGACAGGCTGGCGAAGCCCTCGAACGCGACCAGGAATCCGATGGCGACCAGCCCGAGCCCGAAGGCGACGGGAATGCCGGACGCCAGCACCAGGATCGAGACCACGCCGACCAGCAGGCCGATGACCTGCGGGCTCACAATCCGGTCTCCGGCGGCATGCCGAAGGGATGGGCGCGTCCGGAGGCGACGCTCCAGATGTCGGCGACATATTGCAGGACCAGCACGAAGGCGCCGACCGGCAGGCCGAGATAGGGAATCCACAGCCGGGCGCGCCACACGCTGTCGGTGGTCCAGCCCCCCTCGAACGCCTCCCACCACCAGATCGCCGCATCCCACAGCAGGGCGAGGCAGAACAGCATCGCGGCGGCGGCGGTCGCCAGCGCCAGCGCCCTGCGCGCGCGCGGGCCGAGATAGAGCGGCAGAAGCTCGACATTGACGTGGCCGCGCGACAGCAGGACGTACGGGCTGCCGATGAAGGTGGCGGCGACCAGCGCAAAGGTCGCGAATTCCGTCTGCCAGATCACGCCCTGGCCGAGCACCCCGCGGACGAACACCATGTGGCAGACCGCCAGCAGCGCGGCTACGATCAGCAGCACGGCGGCGACGCCGCAAAGCCGCGACAGGCCGGTGACGATACGGACATAGGATTCCATGCGGCCGGCCGGTTCGTGTGCAGGGCGGAAGCGAAAGGACAACCGGGCCGCGGGATGCTCCCCGCGGTCCCGGATCGCGTCTCCGCTACTTGACGGCCAGCGCCTTGTCGATCAGCGCCTTGCCGCCCTTCACCTTGGCGGCGAAGCTCTTGTAGGACGACTGCTGCGCGACCTTGCGCCAGGCCTCGAAATCCGCCTCGCTCAGCTCGATCACGTCGACGCCCGCCTTCTTGTAGGCGGCGACCAGCTTCTCATCCAGCCCGGCGGCGGCCTTGGCGAAGAACGCTTCGGCGGTCTTGGAGGCGTCGAGCAGTGCCTTCTGCTGCGCCGCGTTCAGCTTGCTGAAGCTGCGCTTCGATATCAGCACCGGCTCGTACATGAACCACAGCGCGTTGGCGCCCGGCGCGGTCAGGCATTTGAGCTGCTCGTACAGGCGGAACGAGACGAAGCTGCCGGCCGAGGTGTCCGTGGCGTCGACCACGCCGGTCTGCAGCGCGTTGTAGACCTCGTTCGACGACATCGAGACGATGGACGCCCCCGCGGCCTTCCACATCTGCGCGAAGGTCGCCCCGGCGGACCGCAGCTTCATCCCCTTCACGTCGTCCGGCTTGACGATGCAGCCCTTCTTGGAGCCGAACGCGCCGGCGAGCCAGGCATCGGCCAGCACCATCGCGCCGCCGCTTTCGATCTCGGCCTTGATCTCTTTCATGAAAGCGGAGTCGTTGAGCTTCTTGGCGTGCTCGTGGTTCCGCACCAGCCCGGGCATCAGCGTCGCGCCGAATTTCGGATGGCGGCCGGAGGCGTAGTCCAGCGGGAACGATGTGATGTCGAGCTGCCCCTTCACCATGGCGTTCCACTGTTCCTTGGCCTTGAACAGCGACGCGCCGGGATAGACCTTGATCTCCAGCCCGACATTGGCCTTGGCCACTTCGCGCGCGATGATCTGCACCATCTCGTCGCGCACGTCGCCCTTGCCGCCGGGAAACTGGTGCGACGCCTTGAACGTCAGCGCCCCGGCCGGCAGCGCGCCGGCCAGGAGCGGCAGGACAAGCGCCGCCGCCCCGGCCGCAATCGTCATTTTCCTGAAAATCATCTGTTCCTCCTCCTCCGCCGTCCGGTTTAGACCCTTCGGCACCCTGGGTTCTCTGTCGCAATTCTTTTCCTTGTCCGAAAAATCTTTGTCACGCGCCGTTGCCGCTGGCAAGCGAATCGTCGTGAACCTGGCGTATGGGTGCCGGGGCGGGAACAGGGCGGAAAGGAGAGGGGCCGCGTTGCGCTACACTCCTTCCGCAGGCGCCAGCAGCTTCTTGCCGGCGATCAGGTCGGCGGCGCGGGCGGCCATCATCAGCACGCAGGCGTTGATGTTGCCGGACACCAGGTCCGGCATCGCCGAGGCGTCGACCACACGCAGGTTCTCCACCCCGCGCACCCGCATCTGCGCGTCGAGCACGGCTTCCTCGCCGATGCCCATCGGGCAGGTGCAGGACGGATGATGCGCGGTGACGGTGGTACGCCGGATCCAGTCGTCGATGTCGGCGTCGCTCTGGACGTGCTTGCCGGGCGCGGTCTCGACGCCGCGGAAGCCGTCCATCGCCGCGCCCTCGACCACCTCGCGGCAGATGCGCACGCCGCGGCGCAGCGTCGCCATCTCGGTCTCGGTCGACAGGAAGTTCTGGATAATGCGCACCGGTTCGGCGGGGTCGGCGGAGCGCAGCAGCACCTCGCCCCGGCTTTCCGGGTGCAGCAGCACGGGGCGCATGCCGAACTCCTCGTCGAACGGGTTCTTCACGCCGGGGAACCACATATGCGCCTTGGGCGACGTGCCGCGGAACAGGAACTGGATGTCCGGCACGGCGAGCTCCGGCCGCGTCCTGACGAATCCGTGCAGCCCGCCGGGCAGCACCGTCGCCGGGCCGGTGCCGAACAGGTAGGCCTGCACCATCGCGCGGGCGATGCGATCGAACCGCATCAGGTCGCGGAACGGCCCGCCCTTCGGGCGCGACCACAGCAGCAGCACCGCCATGTGGTCCTGCAGGTTCTTGCCGACGCCCCTCAGGTCCACCACCGGCTCGATGCCGACGTCGCGCAGATGGTCGGCCGGGCCGATGCCCGACAGCATCAGGAGCTGGGGCGAGTTGAACACCCCGCCGGACAGGATCACCTCGCGGGCGGCCAGGACCTCCCTTGCCTCGCCCTTGCGGGTATAGGCGATGCCGCGCGCCCGCGCGCCGTCCATGACGATGCGGCTGGCCGTGGCGTGTGTCTCCACGGTCAGGTTGGGCCGCTTCCTCGCCGGGTGCAGCCAGGCCACGGCGGCGGAGGAACGCCGCCCGTCCTTCGTGGTCGACTGGCTGCGGCCGAACCCTTCCTGCTGCCTGCCGTTGTAATCCTCGGTGAAGGGGATGCCGGCGTCCTTGCCCGCCTCGAGCCAGGCGTCGTAGAGCGGGTCGGTGGTCTTCGCGGTCTCCACACCCAGCGGGCCCTTGCCGCCGCGATAGGCGTCCTCGCCGCCCTCGTAGGTCTCGCATTCGCGCATATAGGGCAGGATGTCGGCATAGGACCAGCCGGTGCAGCCCTTCTGCGCCCAGCGGTCGTAATCGCCCCGGTTGCCGCGCACATAGGCCATGACGTTGATCGAGCTCGAGCCGCCCAGCACCTTGCCGCGCATCGCCTCGATCACCCGGCCGCCGAGCTGGGGCACCGGCTCGGTGTCGTAGCCCCAGTCGTGCATGCGGTGCTCGTGCATCTTGCCGAGGCCGAGCGGGATGTGGATCAGCGGGTCGCGGTCCGCTCCGCCAGCTTCCAGCAGCAGCACCGTCACGGCCGGATCCTCGGTCAGCTTGCTCGCCAGCACGCAGCCGGCGGACCCCGCCCCGACGATGACGTAATCGTAAGTCGCCTTGTCGCTCATCCTCACTGACCCCTTGGTTCTTGCGGGGCCAATATAACCCAGCGAGGCGTTGCGCAAACCCCGCCCGCTGTCTCCGGGGGACAGGAAAATGTTCCACGTGGAACATTGTTGAGACGCCGTCTGAGGTCGCGGCCCGACGCGGTTGACAGGTCTTGCCCGCGCCCGCATCGTTTCCGCGACGGAACCGCGGAGTCGCCCCCATGCCCCATACGCTCAGGTCCTTTCTGGAGTCCATCGACAACCGGGTGCTGCATATCCACGACCCGGTCGATCCGGTCCGGCAGGTCGGCTATCTCTGCTCGGAAAGCCGCGGGCCGCTGATGTTCCACAACCTCGACGGGTTCGACGGCTGGCGGCTGACCGACATCCTGATCAAGGACCGTCAGGGCCAGGCCGCCGCGCTGGGACTGGACGACATCAAGCAGGTCTGTCCCTTCCTCGCCGGCCAGATGGCCAACGGGGCGGGGGGATCGAAGATGGTGAAGGACGCCCCCGTCCATGAAGTGGTGATGACCGGGGACGACGCGGATATCCGCCACATCCCGATCCCGATCCATTCGAAGGGCGACGCCGGGCGCTATCTCGGCTCCGGCGTGACCATCACCAGGGATCCGGAAACCGGCATCCGCAACGAATCGATCCTGCGAATGCAGCTCACCGACGATCCGCACAGGGCACCGTTCTGGATGGCCGCGCGGCACAACTATTCGCACTACCTGAAATACGTGGCGATGGACAAGCCGATGCCGATGGCCTTCGCCATCGGGCTGCACCCGGTCTACGAGATCATGGCCAACTGGTCCGGCCGCCACGACACGTTCGACGAGCTGGAATACGCCGCCGGCGTCCTCGGCGAGACGGTGGAGCTGGTGAAGTGCAGGACCATCGACCTGGAGGTGCCCGCCCATGCCGAGATCGTGATCGAGGGCATGGTGCATCCCACCGCGCGCATGCCGGAGGGCCCGTTCGGCGAGTTCACCACGCTCGGCACCGGGGCGGAAGGCCCTGCGCCGGTCTTCACCGTGACCGCGATCACCCACCGCAAGGACCCGATCTTCCGCCACATGCAGGCGACCTGGTTCACCGACCACCAGCCGTTGATCACCCTGCCGATGGAGGCGGCCTACTACAACCGGCTGAAGGAGACCCACGGCAACTCCAACATCATCGACGTGTTCGTGCCGCCCTGGGCGTCGCAGTTCATGATGATCGTGCAGATGGAGGCGAAATGGGACGGGCAGGTGGGCGACGTGCTCATGTCGGCGCTCAGCGGCCCCAACCTGCACGTCAAGACCGTGATCGCCGTGGACGAGGACGTCGATATCTACAATGCCGAGGACGTGCTGTGGGCCATCGCCTGCCGCTGCAACCCGGAGACGGACGTCTGGGTCCATCCGGGCTCGCGGCTGCACCCGCTGGACGTCTCCATCCCGCAGCGCGGCGACGAGTACACGGTGATGCGCGTCGGCGGCAAGATGGCCATCGACGCCACCCGCCCGCCGACCTGGCGCAAGGAGGAGCGCGCGAAGCTCGGCCGCGTCGACCCCATGGGCAAGGGCGACGCCGCCATCGAACGCCTGCTCGAACTGGTCCGCCAGCCGCGATAGGGGGATTCGTATGGCCGTCACCGAGATCGAAGCCGTCCGTCTCTCACCCCATGTCGGCGCGGAGCTGCGCGGGGTCGACCTCACCCGGCCGCTGGACGCGGCGACGGCGGAGGCGCTGAACGCGCTGTGGCTGGAGCATCTGGTGCTGGTGTTCCGCGGCCAGTCGCTGGCGCAGGAGGACCTGCTGCGCGCGACCGGCATCTTCGGCACGCTGGCGCCGCTGGCCCGGCCGAAGGACGAATACCCGAAGGGCTACGCGAAGCTGCTGCCCAACATCATGCTGATCTCCAACATCCGCGAGGACGGGGTGCCGATCGGCGCGCTGCCGGACGGCGAGATGATGTTCCATCACGACATGCTGCATGCGGAAGTGCCGCACAAGGGCACGCTGCTCTATGCGGTCGAGGTGCCGAGCCGTGGCGGCAACACGCTGTTCGCCAACGGCTACGCCGCCTACGACACGCTGCCGGCGGATATCCGCGAGCCGCTGGAAGGCCGCATCGCCCGACACCACTACCATTACGGCTCCACCCTGAAGGGCGACGGGCGCGGCACGAAGGCGTCGGCGGCGTCGCGCCATCCGGTGTTCCGCACCCATGACGAGACCGGGCGGAAGGCGGTCTATGTCAACCGGCTGATGACGGAGGAGGTCGAGGGGATGGAGCGGGCCGAATCCGACCGGCTGCTCGCCGCGCTGTACGACCATGCGGAGAAGCCGGAATTCGTATACGAGCACGTCTGGCGGGTCGGCGACCTGCTGCTGTGGGACAATCGCTGCTCGATGCACGCCCGCACGGATTTCCCGGGCGGCGAGCGCCGGCTGATGTGGCGCACCACGCTGGAGGGCGAAGCACGGCCGCGCTGACGCAGGGTGTCCTCGCCCCCACCCGCGGCGGCGCCATGCCGCGCGGGCGGGGTTCAGGAAAGTTCCGCGCGCCGGTGGCGGCTACTTCTTGCCTTCGTGATCGACGATGCCCCAGGCGGCGCGGTCGACGATCTTCTGCGGCACGTCCAGCGCGGCCTTGAAGTCGGTGATGACCTCGTTCCAACGCTGCGGGTTGAGCAGGATGCCGATCTTCTTCGCGTCGGCCTTCATCTGATCCGAGGTGGCGGCCTTCCAGAACGCATCGCGCATGATGGCGACCTGTTCCGTCGGCACCTTCGGGCCCAGCGTGAACGGGCGCGAGATTTCGGACGGGCCGTAGATGAACCGCATCACCTTGCGGTCGTCCTCGTTCCTGGCGAGGTCGTAGACCACCGGCGCGCCGCGGAAGGCCGGGTGCGGCTTCGATCCCATCTGCACGATGGGCACCAGCTTGCCGCTCTCCATCTCCGCGCGCTGCGGCCCGAGCGCCAGCGACGCCCAGAAGGAGCAGGTCGCGTCGATCTCGCCCTTCTCCATCGCCAGGCGCTGGCTGGCCACGCCGCGGTATCCGGCGATGACTTTCAGCTTGTATCCGTTGAGGTTCTTCAGCAGCAGCGGCTGGATCGCCGAGGTCGCGGACTTGCCGCTGGCGCCGAAGATGATCTGGCGTTTCTCGGCGTCCTTGATCGACTTGATGCCGGACCGGTCCGACGCCACGCAGGATTGCGATTCCTGGCTGAGATTGCCCAGCCACTGAAACTTGAACATGTCCCAGCGGGCCTGCTTCTTGCCCATCGCGGGCGCGGTGGCGTGGGCCGAGGCGGTCAGCAGAACGACTGTGCCGTCCTGCGGCGCCACGTTGTAGACGTGGTTCACCGCCTTGTAGCCGCCGGCCCCGGGCATGTTCTGCACGATCACGCTGGGATTGTCCGGGGTGAAGTCGCCCAGGTGCCGCTCCAGCAGCCGCCCGAACGTGTCCGCGCCGCCGCCGGCGCCGAACCCGACGACGACCGTAACGGTCCTGCCCTGATAGAAGCCGGCCTCGGCCGGTGCCGCCGCCGCCGCGGCAACGGCCAGCGCCGCGGCGCCGAACGCGGCCGCGCGATTCCGCGATATATTCATGTCCTTCTCCCGTCTGTCGGCGCACCGCTGCGGTCTTTTGCCGGTCGGCGTGCCTGGTTCCCTGTCTGCCCCGTTCCGGGGAAACCTCAGTTAATCACCGATACTGCCCGCCATGCAACCGGACCCGTCCGGCCCCCGCACTCGGAACCGTCACATGAAATTCATCGGCGGAGACGACGGAATCGCGCTCTGCGCCGCGTGTCTATTGTTGAGGAGGCGGTCCCGCGGAGAGCGACGGGCCGCCGGACGGAGAGGTTTCCTAAAGGGGGATGCCGGGATGGATCGCATGAAGAACGACGACGCCAGCGCGTGGCGCTGCGACGGGGATGCGCGGACAGTGAACGTCCTGCGCAGCGCCCCCGGCGGCTGACCGGGACGCGCGGGTCCGCCTGCGCACCCCGCCGGGCTTCTCGGCATTCCTGTCAAGGATTCCCTTCCAAATGGCAACCAGCATCGCCTTCAGCCCGGCCTTCCCCTACGCCCCGCCGCATGCGGAGGCGACCGCGCTTCTCGCCCCGGACGAGGAAACCGCCCTGATCCGCCAGTGGAAGGTCGAACATGACGAGCACGCCCTGCACAGGCTGATCCTGGCCCACGCGCCGCTGGTGGCGAAATGGGCCCGGCATTACCGCGCCTTCGGCGTCTCGGTCGAGGATCTGGTGCAGGAAGGGCAGCTCGGCCTGCTCAAGGCGGCGGAACGGTTCGACCCCGAGTTCGGCATCCGGTTTTCCGGCTATGCCGGGTTCTGGGTGCGCAGCGCCATCCGCAAGCACGTGCTCGGCAACCGGTCGATGGTCGCCCGCACGCGTGTCGGCCGCCCGACGGACGATCCGGACGGCAGGCGTCGCCCCACCTGGCCGCAGGCGGACGTGTCGTTGAACCAGCCGGCGGCGGAAACCGGCGAGGAGCGCGAGCGGCTGATCGCCGACGAGTCGGGGACGCCCGAGACGCATACCGTCGCCAGCGCCAACGAGCGCCAGCGCACCCGGCTGATCCGCGAGGCGCTGGAGTCGCTGGACGCGCGCGAGGTGAAGATTCTCCGCGCCCGCTGGCTGACCGACAGGCGCACGCCTCTGGTCGATCTCGGCCGGGAGCTCAACCTGACCGGCGAGCGCGTGCGCCAGCTGGAGCGTCGCGCCCTGGACAAGCTTGCTGCGCTGCTGCGCGATCGTGTGCAGCGCGCCGCGGACCTGTTCGACGATGTTTAGGCGATTGCCGCCGGCTCGACCGGGGCCGGACGCTACCGGTTGGCGACCTTCGAGATCGGCGGGGTGGCGACGAGTTGATCGCGCCGGGCTTCCCGCAGCGCGCGGAAGGCGATCAGCTCCGACCCCTTCAGCTTGCGCCCGGACGGCAGCTTGAGCCGCATCGGGTTGGTCTGCCGGCCTCCCACGTGAATTTCGTAATGCAGATGCGGGCCGGTGGACCGCCCGGTGGTGCCGACATAGCCGATCACCTGCCCCTGCCTGACGCGGCTGCCGCGCTTCAGCCCGCGGGCGAAGCGGCTCATATGCGCGTAGGCGGTATCGAACCGGCCGTTGTGCCGGATGCGGATATACTTGCCGTAGCCGCCGTTGCGGCCGATCCGGTCGATCGAGCCGTTGCCGGCAGCATAGATCGGCGTGCCCGACGGCGCGGCGAAATCGACGCCCTGGTGCACGCGGGTATAGCCGAGAATCGGGTGCTTCCGCCGGCCGAACCCGGAGGAAAGCCGCGCCCCGTCGATGGGCGTCTTCATCAGCGCCTTCTGCGCGCTCTGGCCGCTGGCGTCGAAATAGTCGATGTCGCCTCTGGCGCCCTTGAACCGGTATAGCGGGTATTTCTGCCCGCTCAGCGTCAGCTCGGCATAGACGATGTCGCCCCAGCGCGCGACTTCGCCGTCGGCATAGTGCATGCGCTCCACCATCACGTCGAAACGATCGCCGGGCTGGATGTCGCGCTGGAAATCGACGTCCCAGCTGTAGAGTCGGATCAGCTCCACCAGCACGCCGGCGGGCAGACCGGCCTTCTGGGCGGCGGTGTACAGGTTGGACTCGATCTCCCCGGCGGCGCGGACCTTGCGGGAATCGAGCTCGCGCTCTATCGCCTCGGCACGGAACCCGTCGGTGTCCTCGCGCATGACTACCACGGCGCGGTCGGCCTCGGCATCGAAGCGGAAACCGTCGAACCGCCGGTCCACGTCCTTCTCGCCCTCGGGGGTGAAGGTCACGGTGACAGCCTGCCCGGGCCGCAGGTCGCGCGGGTTGAACACGCCTTTCATGGCATCGATGGCGGCGTGGGCTTCGTTGCGGGCGACGCCGGCCCCGAGCATCAGCTTCATGAAGGTGTCGCCGCGCCTGGCCTCGACCACGCGCTCGACCTGCGAGGGACTCGCGTCCTCGGTGGTCTCTCCGCTCTCTCCGGGCAGGTTTCCCGGCCGCGTCTCGTCTTCCGGCGGCGTCAGCGCGGCGATCCCCAGCCCGAGGGGCGTTCCGCGCTCGGCATGGCTCTCGAACGGGGGGTCGAGATAGACCAGAAGCCCTGCCGCGACCAGAACCGCGACGGCTGCCACCTGACAGGGTTTGCGAAGACGCCTGGATTTTCTGTGCAACGCCGACAACTCGGTTCCTAGCCCCGCGACGACTGATCTTAACCATCGCGAATATAAATTAAATTTGGTTAACGATGTATTTAGCATGCGAATCCAGAACATGAATGTCAACCGAAAATCCGGGAAATCCATATGCTTAGGGGCTTTTTCTCATGCGCGACCGCGCGTGCGAAAAAAACGTACACTTCGTATGGCTATACGTCGCCGTATGGTAGGGTGCCGCGCTACATTGCAGGGAATCGGCGATTCAGGGGGGCGATCCGGCTCCGCCAGCAAGCCCGAGACGACAACCGCGAAACAAGGATGCGAGGAGAGACAGACAATGGCGATAACCAAGCTCGAATGCGTAACCGTCGAAAAGCAGGACGGCATCACCTGGGTGATGCTGAACCGGCCGGAGAAGCGGAACGCGATGAGCCCGCAGCTGCACTACGAAATGGACGAGACGCTGCGCGACCTGGAAACTGACCCGGAAACCAAGGTGGTGGTGATCGGCGGCAACGGCGGCTATTTCAGCGCCGGGCAGGATCTGAAGATGTTCTTCCGCGAGAACGAGAAGAACCCCGCCGGCCGCAAGCGCGCCGCCGAAGCCGCCAACCGCTGGCGCTGGGAAAGACTCTACAAGTACGACAAGCCGACGATCGCGATGGTCGAAGGCTACTGCGTCGGCGGCGCCTTCATGCAGCTTCTGGGCACCGACTTCGCCATCGCCGCCGAGGACACCGTGTTCTCGCTCAGTGAGGTCAACTGGGGCATCCTGCCGGGCGCGCTGGTCAGCAAGGTGGTCGCCGACGCGGTGCTGCCGCGCCACGCGCTTTATTACTGCTGCCTCGGCGAGGCGTTCGACGGCAAGGAGGCGGAGCGCATCGGCATGATCAATTTCGCCGTGCCGAAGAAGAAGCTCCGCGCCGAGACCATCAAGCTGGCGAAGAAGCTGATGGAAAAGTCGCCGGCGGTGCTGCGCGCCACCAAGCACGCGGTGCGCCAGGTCCGCACCATGGATTTCGACCAGTCCTACGATTACCTCGCCGCCAAGGGCCAGGCGATCAAGGTCGGCGATCCGGAGGATTCATACAACACCGGCCTGAAGCAGTTCCTGGACGAGAAGGCGTACAAGCCGACCTTCCAGTCGTTCAAGACGAAGGATGGCGGGGCGTCCAAGCCGGCGAAGGGCAAGAAGCCCCTCGCGAAGAAGAGCAAGGTGAAATCCGCCTGATCCCGATGATGCGGGCGTGCGCGGGCGTCGGCGCCCGCGCACGCGCTTCCGGAAACCTCCGCTCGCCTATGGCGTCGCCGGCAGCGCGTTCCCGCATTTCATGTTCGATACGATCGTCGCCGCGGTGTGGCGCCTGTCGATGCTTTTCCGGTAGGCTTTGCCGCAACGGATAAAAGGAAATGGAGAAACAGGGAACAATGTTCCATTCGGCTGAGGCGTTCTTTCGGCCCAGGGCGGTGGCGCTGGTCGGCGCGTCCGAGACGGGCGGCGGCGGCTGGCCGCGGATGATCTACAACAACCTGGAATTCAAGGGCTTCCCGACGAAGCTCTATCTGATCAACCCGCGCCGCGAAGAGCTGTGGGGCCGGAAGGTCTATCCGGATTTCGCCTCGCTGCCGGAGCCGGTGGACCTGGCGCTGACCATCGTGCCGGCGGAAGCGATTCCCGGCGTGCTGGTGGAAGGCGCCGATCACGGGCTCAAGGCGGCGCTGATCTACGCCGCCCGGTTCGGCGAAGGCGACGACCCGGAAGGCCGCAAGCGCGCCGACGCCGTCCGCGCGGTCTGCGACGAGAAGGGCCTCGTGGTCTGCGGGCCGAACTGCATGGGCGCGCTGGCGCTGACGGACGACCTTCTGTTCTACCCCGCGACCCGGGTGCGCGACCTGCCGAAGGGGGACATGGGCGTGGTGTTCCAGTCCGGCGGCACCTTCATGTTCTGGATGGAGCGCGCGGCGCAGCGCGGGCTCGGCATCTCCTACGCGGTGTCGTCCGGCAACGAGCTCAACCTCGACCTCGCCGACTACATCAACTTCCTCGTCGACGACCCGTCGACGCGCATGATCGCCTGCATGGTCGAGGGCATCCGCCGCCCGGACGCCTTCATGGAGGCCGCGCGCCGCGCGCTGGCGGCGGAAAAGCCCATCCTGATGGTCAAGGTCGGGCGCAGCGCGGCGGGACAGGCGGCGGCGCGCAGCCATACCGGCGCGCTGGCCAGCGACGATGCGGTGTTCGAGGCGGTCTGCCGCCGCTATGGCGTGGTGCGCTGCCCGACGCTGGACCAGCTGGTAGAGACCGCGCTGGTATTCGCCCAGCGGCGCCTCCCGAAGGGACCGCGCATCGGCATGGCCGGGTTCTCCGGCGGCGGCAAGGGGCTGTTCCTCGATTATGCCGAGGACGAAGGCGCGAAGATCGCGACGCTGACGCCCGAGACGATCGCGAAGATCCGGCCGCAGATCGACGAGGGAGTGCCGGCGGAAAACCCGCTCGATTGCGGCGCCGGCATTGCCTATCGCCACCACGATTTCAGCGCCGTCTGCCAGGACCTCGCGCGCGATCCCAACGTGGACATGATGGCGGTGCAGGGATCGCTGCCGCTGCGCGAGGACGATCCCTCCGATCCCACCGTGTTCTCCAAGATACTGGAATCGACGGACAAGCCGACGGTGGCCTATATGCGGGTCGCGCAGAACGTCACCGAGGCCGGGCGCGACTTCCAGAAGGCGGCGGGCGTGCCCTTCGTGATGGGCATCCAGGACGTGGTGCGCGCGCTGCGGGACCTCGCCGGCCATGCCGAGGCGCGGAAGCGCGGCGTCGCGCCGCTGCCCGCGTCCGCGGGAAAGCCGGCCGATCTGGAAGGCGAGGCGCTGGAGACGTTGCTCGCGGCGAAGGGGCTGACCCCGCCGAAAAGCGCCTTCGCGCCGAACGGCGCCGGCGCGGCCACGGCGGCGGCGGAGATCGGCTTTCCCGTCGTGCTCAAGATCGTCTCGCCCCAGGCCAGCCACAAGACCGAGGTCGGCGGCGTGTCGCTCAACCTCGCCGATGCGGCGGCGGTCGAGGCCGCCGCCGGGGCGATGGCCGCACGCCTGCACAAGGCGGACCCAAAGGCGAAGGTCGACGGCTTCCTCGTGCAGGAGATGGTGTCGGGGCTGGAGGTCATCATCGGCTGCCGCGAGGACGCGCAGTTCGGCCCGATAATGATCGCCGGGCTCGGCGGCGTGCTGGTGGAGGCCATGCGCGACGTGTCGCTCCGCATGCTGCCGATCACGGAAGGGGATGCGCGCGCGATGCTGGACGGGCTGCGCGGCAAGGCGCTGCTCGGCGCGTTCCGCGGCACGCCCGCCCGCGACGTCGATGCGCTGGTGCGCGCCATGTGCGGGCTGTCCGACATCTTCCTCGCCCACCGCAACCATCTGGCCGATCTGGAGGTCAACCCGCTGATCGTGCTGGCGGAGGGCGCGGGCGTGCGCGCGGTGGACGTGCGCCCGGTGGCGAAGGGCTGAACGGAAAGATCGTACACAAGTCAGGAGAGGGTCCGCGTCATGGATTACGAACTGCCCGAAGAGCTGCGCATGCTGAAGGAGACGGTGCGCCGCTTCGTCGACCGTGAGATCATTCCCATCGAGCGGGAGGCGTATGAGGGCCACAACCTGAAGAAGGACGTCCGCGCGAAGCTGGAGGACAAGGCGAAGGAAATCGGCCTCTGGCAGTTCGACGTGCCGGAGGAATACGGCGGGCTCGGCATGGGCCTGCTCGCCAAATGCGTCGTGTGGGAGGAGATGGGCCGCACCATCGCCATCCCGACGCGCGGGGGCAGCGTGTTCGGCCCCGCCGTCAGCCCGATCCTCTATCACCTGAACGACCAGCAGAAGGAAAAGTACCTGTATCCCGTGCTCAAGGGCGAGAGCTGGGGATGCTTCGCCCAGACGGAGCCGGAGGCCGGCGGCGATCCGGGCGGGATGCGCGCCACGGCCGTGCGCGACGGCGACGACTACGTCATCAACGGCTACAAGCGGTTCATCACCGGCGCCGACAAGGCCGATTTCGCCCAGGTGCTCGCCGCCACCGACCGCGAGAAGCGTTCGCGCGGCGGCATCTCGGCCTTCCTGGTCGACATGGACACGCCCGGCGTGAAGCTGGTGCGGCCGCAGGAAACGATGATGGACGACCGGCCCTGGGAAATCTCCTTCGACGACGTGCGCGTGCCGGTCGCCAACCGCATCGGCGAGGAGGGCGACGGCTTCAAGTTCGGCCAGACCTGGATCACCGCCGGCCGCATGCGCCACGCCGCCCGCGGGCTGGGCGTGGCCGAGCGCTGCATGGAGCTCAGTGGCGCCTACGCCACCCAGCGCTCCACCTTCGGCGCCAAGCTGTCGGAACGCCAGGCGGTCCAGTTCATGATGGTGGACACCTGGATGGAGACCAAGTCTACCCGCGCGCTGGTGCTCAATACCGCCGCGCGCTGCGACGACGGCGGCGACATCCGCAGCGACTCCTACATGTGCAAGATCCTCGGCGACGAGCTGGCGTTCCGCGCCTGCGACAAGGCGATGCAGATCCACGGCGGCATCGGCCTGACCACCGACCTGCCGATCGAGAAGCTGTGGCGCGATTCGCGCTCCATGGTCATCACCGAAGGCCCGCCGGAGATCCTGCGCATGGTGCTGGCCCGCGGCTTCTTCCGCGAATACGGAGGATAGCCATGCCGATGCCCGACCCCCGGACGGTCCCGATCAGGGGACGCAGCCTCGCCTGGCGCGAGCGGGGGGAGGGCGCGGCGCTGGTGCTGATCCACGGCATCGGGGGCAGCTCGGAAAGCTGGGCGCCGCTGTTCGACCGGTTCTCTCGCGGCTACCGCGTGATCGCGTGGGACGCGCCCGGGTACGGCGACTCCGAAACCGTGCCGGCCGGCGACTGCACCGCGGAAGGCTATGCCGCGCGGCTGGCGTCGCTGCTCGACATGCGCGGCGTGACGACGGCCCATCTGGTCGGCCATTCGATCGGCGCGCCCATCGCCGCCGCGCTGTGGCAGGCGCGCGCCTCGCTCGTGGCGAGCCTGGCGCTGGTCCATCCCGTCGCGGGATTCGGCGCGCTGGAGGATGCGCATCGCGCGGAGCTGCGCGCCGCCCGGCTCGGGGATATCGCCGGCCGCAGCATGGGCGAGTTCGGCGTCCTGCGCGCGCCGCAGATTCTGGGCGGGCGCGCCGACGCCGCGGTGACGGCGGAAGTCGCCCGGATCATTGGCCGCATTCCGGAAACGGGGTACCGCGCGATGGTGGAGGTGATGGCCGCCGCCAACTTGGCCGCCGCGCTGCCGGGACTGGCCTCGCCCGCGCTGGTGATCGCCGGCGAGGACGACCCGGTCGCCCCGACCGAGGCCTGCCGCGCCATCGCCGCCGCGCTGCCGGACGCCGAATTCGATGCCTATGTCGGGATCGGCCACTACATGCCGCTGGAGGACGCCCCCGCCTTCACCGCCCGGCTGGAAAAATTCCTCGGCCGCCACGGCGACGCGACCCGGTCCGCCACGTATCTCTAGGGATGACGGGAAAGCCCGCCGGCGCCGTCAGCGGGCGCGGGTCAGCAGGATGGCGATGCTGCGGGCGGTGCGCCGCCAGTGGTGGAGCGCGGCGCGGTTGCCGTTCTCGCGGGCCTCCTTCGCCCGGCGCTCGGCGATATTCAGGGCGTCCGGACCCCGGCGGCGCAGCAGCAGGCGGGCGGTCTCATGGATGCGTTCTGCGGCGCTGGGCAATCGCGGATAATGATAGGCGGTCACGGCGGCACGGCTCCGGCGGCGAAAAAAAACTTACCGGATTCTATTGCAAATGCGAACTATTCTCAATAGATTTCATAAAGGGAGACCGGAACGTATCGTCGCTGCAGGGCCAATGTATATCTGTCTGTGCAACTGCTTTCGCGAAACCGAACTGCGCGCCGCCGTGGACGAGGGCGCGCGGAGTGCCGCCGAAGTGTTCGAATCCCTCGGGTTTCAGCCGCAATGCGGCGGTTGCCTCGACTTCGCCGACACGGTGGTGCAGGAATACCTGGCCGCACGCTCTGCGGGGCGTCGTGGCGGCGGATACGGCAACGGGCGTGCCCGTCAGTCGTCCCCCGGCTCCATCTGGCTCTGCAGGTAGTTCTCGAGGCCGACCCTGTCGATCAGCTCGATCTGGGTTTCCAGCCAGTCGACGTGCCCTTCTTCGTCCTCGAGAATGTCCTCGAACAGTTCCCGCGAGATGTAATCCTTGACCTGCTCGCAATAGGCCACGGCCTCGATCAGGTCGTCCCGCGAGGCGGACTCGACCCGGAGGTCGCAGTTCAGCATCTCGGGCACGGTCTCGCCGATGAGCAGCTTGCCCAAATCCTGCAGGTTGGGCAGGCCTTCCAGGAACAGGATGCGGTTGATCAGCGCATCCGCATGCTTCATCTCGTCGATCGACTCCTCGTACTCCTTCTCGTTGAGCTTCTCCAGCCCCCAGTGCTTGTACATGCGCGCATGCAGGAAGTACTGGTTGATCGATGTCAGCTCGTTCTTGAGGATGATGTTGAGGTGGTCGATTACCCCCTTGTCGCCTTTCATGGCCTTGACTCCTCGGGTTGCTCCACAACGGTGATGTAAGGGGGAAACCGGCGGAATCCAAGGGAAGATTTGCCCGGGATCACTGCGTGCGCCCGCGTGCGGCGATCTCGATCACGCCCTCGACCTCGCCGTCCCGCGCGGCGATGAACATGTCGTAAAGGTTCACCGCGGTGTCGCAATGGGCCGGCCGGAACAGGACCTTGTCGCCGAGGGCGAGCGGGCAGGGACCGTCCCAGCTCAGCTCGCCATGCTCCTCGCCGCCATAGGCGAAGGCAGCGCCCGGCAGGTCGATGGGGACGGGCGGGCCGCCGTCGCTGGTCATCGCCTTGTGGCCCATGTCGACGATGGCGCGGTTCGCATCCGGCCGGCTGACGACCGTCGCCAGCACGCTCAGCGAGGTCTCGAACGGAACCCGGTTGCCGTCGTTCCACTCGATGGCGGCATAGCGCGAATCCATGAACAGGTAGCCGCCGGGCTGCAACTCGGTCAGACCGCCGGCGGCGGCGTCGATCGCGCTGGTGCCGGACCCGCCGCCGGTCAGCACCGGCACCTCGATGCCGCCGGCGCGGATCAGCTCCGCCGTCCCGACCAGCAGCGCGGTCGCCGCGTCGGCGGCTTCCTTGCGTTCCGCGTAACCGCCGGTCATCTGGATGCGGCCCTGATAGCCCTGGAGCCCGCGAAAATTCAGCCATTCGGCGCCGCGAATGTGTTGTGCCAGCGCCAGCGCCGGCTCGCCCGGCTGCACGCCGCAGCGGCGCTGGCCGACATCGACCTCCACCACCACGTCCAGCTTCACCCCCGCAGTCTGCGCCATCTGCGCCATCTCGCCGATATTGCCGGCGTCGTCGGCGACCACGGCGACCCTTGCCTGGCTCGCGATCTGCACCAGCCGCATCAGCTTGGAGGCGCCGATCACCGGGGTGGTGATCAGGATGTCCCCGATTCCGCCATGCGCCATGACTTCGGCCTCGCCCAGCTTGGCGCAGCAGATTCCGACCGCGCCCGCCTCGATCTGCATGGCCGCGATGTCGGGCGACTTGTGCGCCTTGGCGTGGGGCCGCAGCGCCACGCCCGCGTCGCGGCACAGCGCCGCCATGCGGGCGATGTTGCGCTCCATCGCGGCGATGTCCACCAGCAGCACCGGCGTGTCCAGGTCCTCGATCCTCATGAAGCTACGTCTTTCCCTTCGCTGTCGCGATCATAGACCACGCGCCCGCCGACGATGGTCTTCCATGCCACGATATCGCGGATGTCGTCCGCCGCACAGGTGAGCGGATCGGCGGTGAGGATGGCGAGATCGGCGAGCTTGCCGGGCTCGATGCTGCCCTTCTCGTTCTCCGCGCAGACCACCCAGGCGGCGTCGATGGTGGCGGCGCGCAGCGCGTCCTCGCGGCTCAGCGCCTGGTCCGGCGCGATGGCGTCGTTGGTGTAGCGGTTGCGCCGCGTGACCGCCTGCCAGATCGGGTGGAACAGCGTCGTCGGCGTGTTGTCGGTGGCGAGCCCGACCCTCACTCCGGCCTCGCGCAGGCTGCGCAGCGGCGCGATCTCGTTCTCCCGCTCCCAGCCCAGCTTCTCCCGCAGGATATGGCCTTCCTTGTTGATATAGCGGTTCGTGTGGGCGGTCATCACGAGACCCAGGTCGCGTATGCGGTCGATCTCGTCCGGCGTCGCCGTGCGCAGATGGCCCAGCACCCAGCGCCGGTCGGCGATGGGAACGCGCCGATTGACCTCCTCGAACACGTCCAGCATCTCCAGCCAGATGGCGACGCCGCGGATGCCCTGCCGCGCCGCCTCGCACAGCAGGTCGACCGCGCGCTCGCGCGGCATGCCGTGGTCGTAGTTGAACCCGGCCCAGCCGGTATAGGGCGCGGCGGTGGCGCGCAGGCGGTTCTCCTCGTCCATGCCGAGCTCGGCATACAGCCCCTCGACGCGCAGCCAGTCGTCGCCGAGCCCGCCATGGCCCAGCCCCGCGGCCCAGCTCTGCATCTGCCGCGTCTCCGTGCCCGGGGCCACGTGCGACCAGGACGGGCTGAACACGAGATGCGCCCGCATTGTCATGTCGCCGGCTTCATGCACCGCCTGATAGGCCTGGATCAGCTCCTGCGCGCAGCCATGCTCCTCGAACACGCTGGTGGTGCCGGAGGCGTTGTAGATGCGCATGGCCCGGCGGATGCCGTCGGCGCGGTGGCCATGGTCGAAGCGCGGCATGTCGCGGAACCAGGCGAGCTCGGCGACGGGCATGTAGGTGTGCTCGAAGATCGCCCCGGTGAGCGCGCCGGTCGCGTCCGTCTCCAGTTTCACGCTCGCCGGCGCCGCCATGCCGGGACGCAGCCCCGCGCGCTCTATCGCCAGGCTGTTCGCGACCGAGACGATGGGCAGGGTGTGACGCCAGAATCCCCAGATGGGGCGGATATAGACCGGGTTCTCCGGCGCCGCCTCGTCCAGCTCCCGCCGCGTCGGGAAGCGCTTTTCGCGCAGGCACTCCGGCACGTCGAAATAGAATGGCGGCTCGCCGATCGGCATGGTGACGATCCATTCGCCTGGCGCGGCCCGGGCCGCCAGCGCCGCGACGCGCTCCTGGATGTCGGCGATGGAGCGGCAGCCGGCGAGGGACGGGAAGACAGGCTTCAGCCCCTCGCGGTCCATATGGGCGTGGCCGTCGATCAGCCCCGGGATCACGGCGCGCCCGCCGGCGTCGATCACCTGCGTATTTTCCGCCGCCAGCGCCGTAATTTCGGCGTCGCCGCCGATGGCGACGATCCGCCCGGCGCGGACCGCCACGGCCTCGGCGACGGTGGAGCGGGGATCGAGCGTGACGATCTTCGCGCGCCGGACGATCAACTCGGGCCCGGCCTGGCCGCCGGCCATGTCAGCGCCCGACCGCGAAGGCCTCCCGGCGGATGTCGGCAGCGCCGCACATGACGCCATTGGGCAGCACCTCGATGCATTTGGCGGAGCCGAAATAGGACGCGCCGGAGGACCGGCTCACCTTGTGGCCCCGGCGTTTCAGCTCGGCCATCACCGCGTCCGGCACCTCGTCGTCCAGCAGCGCGTCGCCTTCCTGGGTGATTGCCCAGCGCGGCGCCTCGATGGCGGCGGTGAGCTCCATCCCGCGATCCACCATGTTGGTCAGGATCTGCACGTGCGAGATCGTCTGCGCCGCCCCGCCGGGGGTGGACATCAGGTAACGCACCTTACCCTTGTCGAAAACCATCACCGGGTTCAGCGTGTGCGAGGGCCGCTTGCCCGGCGCGACCGCGTTGCGGTGGTCGGGCTCGACATTGAACCCGGTCATGCGATTATTCAGCAGGATGCCGGTGCCGGGATCGAGAAAGGCCGAGCCGAAGACGTGGAACACGCTCTGGACCACAGTCACCGCGTTGCCGTCTCCGTCCATCATCGCGATGCAGGACGTGCCGCCGGCGCCGTGGCGTGACTGGCCGCCGGGCGCGGCCTCGCGCACCAGCGCCTGCAGCCGGCCTGTCATCTGCCCGCCGAGCAGCTCGTCCAGCGGGGCGGGATGGACGCGCGGGTCGCAGATATAGGGCTGGCCCTCGGCGAAGGCGCCGCGCGCCGCCGCCATCAGGCAGGCCAGCCGGTCGGCGGGATCGGCGTCGAAGGCCGCCGGATCCAGCCCGCCGAGCGCGTTGAGCTGCATCAGCATCAGCAGGCCGTAGGAGTTCGGCGGCATCACGTTGACTTCCAGCCCGCGATAGCCGGTCTTCAGCGTCTCCACCCATTCCGGCTGGTAGTCCCTGAAATCGGCGGCGGACAGCAGCCCGCCATGCGCCTGGCTGTGGCGGCCGATGCTCTCCGCGATGGGGCCCTCGTAATAGGCGCCGCTGCCCTGCTCGGCGATCAGCTTCAGCGATTTCGCCAGCGCCGGCTGGCGGACGATGTCGCCCGCGACCATCGCCTTGCCGTCGGGCATGTAGAGCGCGGAGCAGCCCTCGTCTCTTGAGACCGGCTCCCTGTAGAGCAGCAGCGCCTTGGCGAGGACGCGGGACAGCGGGTGGCCGTTCTCCGCCAGGTCGATGGCGGTCTCGAACAGGCTGGCCCAGGGCAGCTTGCCGCGCTTCCGGTGAAGCTGCTCCCACCCGCGCACGATGCCGGGCACGGAAGCGGCCAGCGGGCCGTGCACCACCATGCCGTCCCTGAAGAATTCGGTCGTCGCCCCGGCCGGCGCGGGGCCGGAGGCGTTGAGCCCCTGCGTCGTGCCGTCCTTCGCGTCGTGATAGATGATGAAGGCGTCGCCGCCCAGCGACGTCGCCTGCGGCAGCGTCACGCACAGCACGGCCGAGGTGGCGATCATGGCGTCCGCGACGGAGCCGCCGGCCTCCAGCGTGCGCAGCCCCGCCAATGACGCCAGCGAATGGCCGGACACCACCATGCCCCGCTGTCCGTAGACGGGAGACCGGGGCTGTTTCACCCCTGCGAAGGCATCGACGGTGGCCATGGGAAGATCCTCGGGATTGCGCGGTTTTCGGGCGGGAGGCCGCAACTTTCCCCCTCGCGGCTGCGCTTGTCAACGCACCGGCCGCGGCCCCATACTCCCCGTCCAGCAATCCGGCCGGAATGCAGCGGAGGCGACCATGAGCGTACCCGAGATGAAGACCGTCGATATCGGCGGCGGCGAGACCATCAGCTATCGCGAGCGGGGGGGCGGCACGCCGCTCGTGTTCCTGCACGGGCTCGGCGGCCGGTCGGAAAGCTGGGTAACGCAGTACGAGACCTTCGGCCCCCGCTACCGCGTGGTCGGCTGGGACGCGCCGGGCTACGGCAACTCGACCCAGCCGAAAAGCGACGATCCCGGCATCGCGTACTACATGGACGCCGCGACGCGCTTTCTCGACGCGCTCGGGCTTGACCGGGTGCATCTGGTCGGCCATTCGGTCGGCACGGTGATCGCCGCCTCGTTCAACAAGCATCACGGCGACCGGCTGCTGAGCCTGACGCTCGCCGAGGCCGTCACCGGCAGCGGCGCGGAGCCGGAGGAAGCCCGCAAGAAGGCCGTTGCCGCCCGGCTGGACGAGCTGGACGAGATGGGCGCGGCCGGGTTCGCCAAGGCGCGCACGCCCAACTCGCTGTCGCCCCGCGCCACGACGGAGCTGGTCTCGCGCGCGGTGGAGTTCGCCTCGCGCATGAATGTAGAAGGCTACAAGAAGCTGTTCCGCACCCTGATCGGCGCCAACATCTTCGACGAGGTGGCGCCGCTGAAGGCGCCGTCGATGATCGTTGCCGGGTCCGACGACCGCTCCGCCCCGCCCGCGATGGTGAAGGAGATCGCCGCCGCCTTCCCCGGCATCCGGCACGAGACCATCCCCGGAATCGGCCACCAGATCGCCATCGAGCACCCGCGGCGGTTCAACCTGCTGCTGGAACAGTTCCTCAACGCGGCGGCAAAGAAGGCGGCATAGGAGCGGCAGCGCGGCGGCGGCTCAAGCCGCCGCCGGCGAATAGCCCCACACTTCCTTCGCGATGTCGACCACGAGGCGCAGCTTGGCGTCCTGGCTGTCGAAGTTGGACGCGTTGCCGATGGGGCTGGAGGCGAAGCCGCACTGGGGCGAGACGGCGAGCCGGTCGAGGGCCACGTATTTCGACGCCTCCTCGATGCGGCGCAGGATCGCGTCGCGGTCCTCCAGCTCGGTCGTCTTGGTGGAGACGAGGCCCAGCACCACGGTCTTGTCGTCCGGCACCTCGGCCAGCGGCTCGAACGTGCCCGCGCGGGGCGAATCGAACTCGAGGAAATAGTAGGGGATGGCAAGATCGCGGAACAACGCCTTGGCGATGTCGTCATAGCCCGCCTCGGCCTGCCAGTGCGACGACTTGTTGCCGCGGCAGAGATGCATGCCGACGCTCATCCCCTTCGGCGCGCGGCCGACGATGTCGTTGATGACGGCGGTATAGGCGGGAAGCAGGCCCCGCCAGTCGTCGCCGCGCTTCGCCAGCCCCTCGCGGATCTTGGGGTCGCCCAGCTTGGCGATGGAGGTCTCGTCGAGCTGTATGTAGCGGCAGCCGGCGTCGAACAGCGCCTGCATCTCCCGGCCGTAGGCGACGGCGAGGTCCTGCCAGAACGCGTCGAGGTCGGGATAGACGTCCGGGCTGATATGGTCGCGCCCGGACCGGAAATGGATATAGCAGGGACCCGGCAGGGTGATCTTGACGCGCTCCGCCGGGACCAGCCCGGCCAGGTACTCGAAATTGGCGACGTTCACGGGGCCCGGCCATTCCAGCCTCGCCACCACCAGCGGCAGGCGGCCCTCGATGGTGTCGCCGCTGGCGTCGGCATAGGACCAGCTCCGGTCCGCCGTCGTGCCCATCTTCACGCCCTCGAACACGTCGGTGGTGAAGCTGGACGAATAGGTGTTGCGGCGGAACTCGCCGTCGGTGAACGAGGCGAGGCCGATCTGCTTCTGATAGGTCACCGCCTCGGCGATGGCCGCGTCCTCGGCGGCGCGCAGCGCGTCGTCGTCGATCTTGCCGTCCTGGTGCCGGGCGCGGACGTCGAGCAGCGCCTGCGGGCGCAGAAGGCTGCCGATATGTTCGGCGCGGAAGGGCGGGTCATGCGGCGCGGTCATCGAAAGGGTCCCTGTACTGCGTTTCGGAATACCCGCACCCTATCAGCCCCGCCGGGTGGGACAAACCCGTGGGACGGAGGGAATCGCCCTCGCGCCGTCAGATTTCGTCTTCCCAGCCGGGGTTGCGCGCAACGGGGCGCAGCAGGCGGAAGACGATGATGAGGACCACGCCGAACAGGAACGGGTACATCCACCACGGCGCGGCGGGGCTGACGAGCGACGCGATCAGGGTCACCAGCGCGGCGGCGACCAGCGCGATCGCGGCGGCGTAACGCCGCACCCGGATGCGCGGGGCGGGCGGTTCGTCCGGCGCGGAATCGGGCGCGCCCGTCACGGCTTCGGCGCGAGGCGGGTTTCGGCGAGCCGGGCCCAGTAGGTGGCGCCCAGCGGCAGGATCTCGTCGTTGAAGTCATATTGCGGGTTGTGCAGCCAGCACCCGCCGACGCCGGGGCCGTTGCCGATCCAGATATAGCAGCCCGGCTTCTGCTGCAGCATGAAGGAGAAATCCTCCGCCCCCATCTTGGGGTCGGGGTCCTGGATCACGTTCTCGCCGCCGACGATCTCCGCGGCGATCTCGGCGGCGAAGTCGGATTCGGCGGCATCGTTCACCGTGGGCGGGTAGCCGCGCGCGTAATCGATAGCGATCTCCAGCCCGGCGGCCTGGGCCACGCCGGCGGCGATCCGGCGCAGCGCCGCCTCGGCGGCGTCCTGCACCGCCGGCGTGAAGCTGCGGATGGTGCCGCGCAGCACCGCGTCCTCGGGGATGATGTTGTAGGCGTCGCCGGCGTGGAACTGGGTGACCGTCACCACCACGCTTTCGACCGGGTCGATGCTGCGGCTGGCGATGGTCTGCAGCGCGGCGACGAGCTGCGAACCGGCGAGGATGGTGTCGGTGGCGAGATGCGGCGCGGCGGCGTGGCCGCCCTTGCCCCTGATGCGGATATCGAACCGGTCGGCGGCGGCCATCGCCGGGCCGCGGCAGACGGCGAAGGTGCCGGCGTCCTGGCCGGGGAAGTTGTGCATCCCCCACACGGTCTCGCAGGGGAACCTGTCGAACAGCCCTTCCTCCACCATCACGCGGCCGCCGCCCTCGTTTTCCTCCGCCGGCTGAAAGATGAAATGGACGGTGCCGGCGAAGTTGCGCGTCTCCGCCAGGTAGCGCGCCGCCCCCAGCAGCATCGTGGTATGGCCGTCATGGCCGCAGGCATGCATCTTGCCCGGCACCTGCGAGCGCCAGGCATGCGCGTTCTTTTCCGCCATGTTCAGCGCGTCCATATCGGCACGCAGCCCGATGGCCGGTCCGTCGCCTTTCGCGCCTTTCAGCGTGCCGACGACGCCGGTCCGGGCCAGCCCGCGATGCACCTCGATGCCGAAGCCTTCCAGCGTCTCGGCGACGAAGGCGGCGGTCTTCACCTCCTCGAAGGCGGTCTCCGGGTTCGCGTGGATGCGCCGCCGCCATTCGGTCATGTCGGCGTGGAACTCCGCGATGCGGTTGATGATGGGCATGATGCGGTCCCGCTGCTCTCGGTCCCGCGATGGTTTGTCGCGGGCCGCCGCAAGTCAAGGGGAAGGACCGCCCGCCGGTCAGCCGGCGCTGAGTATCGCCGCCACCCGTTCGGTCAGCGTGTGGGGCATGAACGGCTTGACGATCAGATCCACCTCTTCGCGCGCGATCCGGCGTCCGCTGACCGCCTCGTGCGGGTTTCCTGACATGAACAGGACGCGCAGCCCCGGATACGCGCGCTTTACCGCCAGGGCGAGATCGATCCCGTCCATTTCGCCGGGCAGCCCGATATCGCTCAACAACAGGTTTATCCCGGCACAGTCGCGCACCGTTGCCAGCGCGGTTTCGGCGTCCGCCGCCTCCAGCACCTCGTATCCGGATACGAGCAGCACGGCCACGACGTAATCCATGACGTCCGGATCGTCCTCGACGACGAGAATCCGCGGCCTGCCGGGCTGCGATGATGCGCCCTGCCCCTGGCGGCGCCGGTCGTCATCGGAACGTTCCGGCGGCGGGACATCCCGCGTCACCAATAATCCGCCGTCCCGGGCGGGCGCGTATTGCCACATTCGGCTTTCCTTTCCGGATTCTCGATCAGGCCAGTACAATCTAGCAAATCGGGGCGTGCCGGACTTGTCCATGCGTCCGCAATTCTTTACCGGTCGTTCAGAATTCAGCTGTAATACCGACCGAGTTTCGGCCGCACTCCATACGGGGCTTTTTCGAACGTGACCCGTTCAGCCGACAAGGCGCCGCCCGGCGCCGACGCACAGCAGCCCGTACCGCGCTCGGTCTTTTCCGTGGATTCCGTGCCGACGCGGGAGCGCTACGACGTCTGGCGCGAGAGCATATCCTGCATCTTCGACGTCGACGCCGACCGGCCCACGCGACAGGACGGGTTCGCGGCCAGCGTGGACGTGCACATGTTCGGCCCGGTCCTGCTCGGCCGCACCACGACGGTCCGGCAGGAATGGACCCGCTCGCCGCTGACGATCGCGCGCGACGGCATGGATCACTACATGATCCAGCTCTACGAATCCGGCCATATGATCTGCGAGCACAGCGGCGGCGTCACGGAGATGCCGACCGACGGGCTGGTGGTCTTCGATCTCGCCCGGCCGGTGATCAGCAGGACGGACAACTTCACCAACATGTCGCTGGTGCTGCCGCGCAGCATGCTCGACGGCATGCTCAAATCGGCCGACGACCAGCACATGCGCGCGCTGACCGGCAATGAGCCGATGGTCGCCCTATTGCGCGATCACATGCTCTCGCTGAAGCGGCTCGCCCCCCGCATGACGGCGGCGCAGGCGGTGGAGATCGGGCCGGCCACGGCCGGGCTGGCCGCCGCCTGTCTCAACGGCTCGATGGAGGACATCGCCCTCGGCGCCGGACGGCCGACCCTGCGCGAAGCGTCGGTCATGGAACGCTGCCGGCGGTTCGTCGAAGCCAACCTGTCGCGCGCCGACCTGACTCCGGCGCTGGTGGCGACGGAGCTGGGTCTGTCGCGTACGCGGCTCTATCAGCTGTTCGAGCGTCGCGGCGGGATCGCGCGCTATATCCGCGACCGGCGGCTGCGTCGGGCGCTGCTTGCGCTGACCGACAGGGGCGCGCGCGACCGGCCGATCTATGACATCGCGCTCGCCGCGGGCTTCACCAGCGACGCCGCCTTCAGTCGTCAGTTCCGCCGGCAGTTCGGCATGGCGCCGAACGATGTCCGGCAGGGTGGCCTCGGCACGGCCGCCGGCGCCGCGCCGGGCCCCGATGTCGACCGGCGCTACGAGAGCTGGCTGAACCGCCTGGCCGTTTGACGGCTGCAACCGCCGGCCGGGCGGCGCTCAGCGCGACTTGCGCAGAAGGTTGACCCTGATCGGCTGGTCGAAGATCATCCGGCCGCCGCGCGCGGCGCCGAGGGTCTCGAACTTCTCGCGAATTTCGCTTTCATTGGCAGCGAAGGCGCGGGTGCGGCGCTCGCCGCGCACGACCGCGTCGCGGAATGACGGGAAATTGTCGAAGGGACGCTCCTGGATGAAGACCAGTTCGCCTTCCTGTTCCAGCCCGGCATTCGCCGCTGCGGCGCGGATGGCGTCGCGTGCGCTCGCCCGGATTTCGGCCTCGTCCTCGATCGCGCGGGTCAGTTCGTAGCGCGGGCCCTCCGCCAGCGGTTCCGAGATGAACAGCTCCCCGTCCGGCGCCAGCACGCGCCGCGCCTCGGCCAGCGCCGCCGCCTGCCGGTCGGGCGCAACGTGGTGCAGGCTGTTGAAGAACACCACGATATCCTGCGAGCCGTTGTCGAACGGCATGTCCTCCGCCGGCGCGACCAGGAAGGTTTCGCCGCGCACCGGCGTCGCCGCCTCGGCGCGGCCGATCTTGTCCGCGTCCGTGTCGATGCCGATGACGATGGCGCCGCGCTCGGCCATCGCGCGGGCCACGGTGCCCGTGCCGCAACCCGCATCGACCACGCGCTTGCCGTCGAAATCGAGAAAATCCATCATGACGTCCTTCGGGTGACGTCTCAGCATGGCGGGCGGCCTCCTTCGAACCGCTGGTTCGGTGCTAAGCCTTGCAGGAATTTTACGCTAGTGTAAAACGAGGATCCCAGGCATGCGAGGCATTGATGACTGATCCATACGCGGATATCCGCGAGGCCGTGTCGCGGCTGTGCGCCGATTTCCCCGGCGAATATTGGCGCAGGCTCGACCGCGAGCGGGAGTACCCGACCGACTTCGTCCGTGCGCTGACCGGGCACGGCTGGCTGTCGGTTCTCATCCCCGAGGAGTACGGCGGCAGCGGCCTGCCGATCTCGGCCGCCGCGGCGATCCTCGAGGAGATCCACAAATCCGGCGGCAACGGCGCCGCCTGCCATGCGCAGATGTACACGATGGGCCTCGTGCTGCGCCATGGCAGCGACGCCCAGAAGCAGCGCTACCTGCCCGGCGTCGCCACCGGCGAACTGCGCCTGCAGGCGTTCGGCGTGACGGAACCGACCAGCGGCACCGACACGCTGGCGCTGCGGACTACCGCGATGAAGGACGGCGATGGCGGCTATGTCATCAACGGCCAGAAGATCTGGACCTCGCGGGCGGAACATTCCGACCTGATGCTGGTCCTCGCCCGCACCACCCCGCGCGACAAGGTCGAGAAGCGCACCGACGGGCTGTCGGTGTTCATCGTCGACATGCGCGAGCATCTGGGCAAGGGGCTGACCGTCCGCCCGATCCGGACCATGATCAACCACGCCACGACCGAGGTGTTCTTCGACGATCTGCACGTGCCGGCCGACGCGCTGGTGGGCGAGGAGGGCAAGGGGTTCCGCTACATCCTGACCGGGATGAATTCGGAGCGCATCCTGATCGCCGCCGAATGCATCGGCGACGCGCGCTGGTTCATCAAAAAGGCGACGGATTACGCCAACGAGCGCAACGTCTTCGGCGGGCCGATCGGGAAGAACCAGGGCATCCAGTTCCCCATCGCCGAGAGCTTCGCCGAGACCGAGGCCGCCGACCTGATGGTGAAGCAGGCCGCTTCCCTGTACGACGCCGGCGAGGATTGCGGGCCGCAGGCGAACATGGCCAAGTACCTGGCGGGCGAGGCCTCGTGGAAGGCGGCGGATATGTGCATGCAGACCTTCGGCGGCTTCGCCTTCGCCGAGGAGTTCGACGTCGAGCGCAAGTTCCGCGAGGCGCGGCTCTACCGCATCGCGCCGATCTCCACCAACCTGATCCTGTCCTACCTCGCCGAGCACGTGCTCGGCCTGCCGCGGTCCTATTGACGGGCATGAGCGCCGAATCCACCCTCGACGGCGTTCTTGTCGTTTCGCTGGAACAGGCGGTGGCGGCGCCGTACTGCAGCTCCCGGCTGGCCGATGCGGGGGCGCGGGTCATCAAGATCGAGCGCGCGGAAGGCGATTTCGCCCGGGGCTACGATAGCGTGGTGCACGGCGAAAGCGCCTATTTCGTCTGGCTCAACCGCGGCAAGGAATCGCTGGTTCTCGACATCAAGAAGGCGGAGGACGCCGCGCTGCTGCACCGCATCGTCGCGCGCGCCGACGTGTTCATCCAGAATCTCGCCCCCGGCGCCGCGGCGCGTGCCGGTTTCGGCTCCGACGACTTGCGGGCGAAACACCCGCGGCTGATCGCCGTCGACATCTCCGGCTACGGCGAGGAAGGGCCCTATGCCGACATGAAGGCCTACGACCTGCTGGTGCAGGCGGAATCGGGCCTGTCCTCGGTGACCGGCCGCCCGGAAGGGCCCGGGCGCGTCGGTGTCTCCGCCTGCGACATCGCCTGCGGCATGTACAGCTACATGGCGGTGCTGGAAGCGCTGATCGCGCGCGGCGTCTCGGGGCGGGGCCGCGCCATTCGCACCTCGCTGTTCGAAGGCATGGCGGACTGGATGGCGGTGCCGCTGCTGCATTTCGACTATGGCGGCATCGCGCCGAAGCGGGTGGGGCTCAACCACCCCTCGATCCATCCCTACGGCGCGTACGCGACCGGCAGCGGCACGGACGTCCTCATTTCCATCCAGAACGAGCGCGAGTTCCGCAGCCTGTGCGAAAAGGTGCTGGAGCGTTCCGACATCCCGGCCGACGAGAGATTCGCAACCAACGAGGCGCGCTGCGCCAACAGGAATGCGCTGGATGCCGTGATCGACGGCGTTTTCGGCGCGCTCGACCGTGATGCGCTGGTCGCGCGGCTGAAGGAGGCCGGCATTGCCTTCGGCGAGGTCAACGAGGTCTCCGGCCTGTCCGCCCATCCGGCGCTTCGCCGCGTGACCGTGGACACGCCGACCGGACCGGCCGATATCCCGGCTCCGCCCGCCCGTCTCGACGGCCGCGCCCCGGCCTTGCGCCCGGTGCCGGCGCTGGGGCAGCATAGCGAGACGATACGGAAGGAATTCGGCGCATGACCGGGGCAGCGCCCGCGGAGATGGATTTTTCCGATTGGGTCGGACGCAGCGAGGAGACGACGGCGGAGATCGCCGCCTACCAGGCCGACGCGATGGCGGCGACGCTGGACCGCGACGACCCGCCCTTCGCGAAGGGCGATCCGATCCCGCCCAACTGGCACCTGTTCTACATGCGCGAGGTGGTGAAGCTGGCGGACACCGCGCCGGACGGCCATCCGAAGCGCGGCAGCTTCATGCCGCCGGTACCGCTGCCGCGCCGCATGTGGGCCAGCACGAAATCGACCTTCCACGCGCCGATCCGCGTCGGCGACACCATCCGTCGCGTCTCCACCATCGAGTCCGTGACGCCGAAATCCGGCACGTCGGGTCGGCTCTGCTTCGTTACCGTGCGGCATGAGATCGCCAATGCGGGCGGCCCCTGCGTGACGGAGCTGCACAACACCGTCTACCGCGAGGCGGCGCAGCCCGGCGCGGCGGCCCCCGCGCCGCTGCCACGCCCGATGGAGCCGGCCTGGCGGCGCGAGATCCGTCCCTCCGCAGTGCTGCTGTTCCGCTTCTCCGCGCTGACCATGAACAGCCACCGCATCCACTACGACTGGAAATACGTCACCGAGGTCGAAGGCTATCCCGGGCTGCTGGTCCATGGCCCGCTGACGCAGACATTGCTGTGCGACCTGTTCCGGCGCGAGCGGCCGGAGGCGACGCTGAAAACCTTCGATACGCGCGCGGTCTCGCCGCTATACGACACCCATGATTTTGCCGTCGAGGGCGCGCCGGGGGCGGACGGGCGCAGCGCCACGCTCTGGGCCGTCAACCACCAGGGCGGGCTCGCGATGACGGCCGAGGCGACGTTCGAGGAATGACGGGATGAGCCGGGTCCACGACATCACGGTCGCCTTCCGCCCCGACGGCCCGCTCTGGCCCAACGATCCGCCGCCCAGGGTGACGCTGATGAAGAGCGTGGAGGGCGGCTACCGCTGTAACGTCACGCGGCTGGATACGGGTGTGCATTTCGGCACCCATCTGGACGCGCCGTGTCACTTCATCGAGGGCGGCCGGACGGTGGACGAGCTCGACCTGTCGGTCCTTGTCGGCCCCTGTACCGTGGCGGAGGTGCCGGATGCCGCCGCGATCGGGCCGGAGCACCTGGACGCGCTGGACCTCGCGCCCGGCGCGACCCGGCTGCTGCTCAAGACGCGAAACTCCGCCTTCTGGGACGACCCTGCCCATGAATTTCGCAGGGACTTCACCGCGCTGACCGCCGATGCGGCGCAGTGGGTGGTGGACCGGGGGATCCGGCTGATCGGCATCGACTACCTGTCGATCCAGCTCTTCGACGACGCGGTCAGCACCACCCATCTGGTGCTGCTCGGCGCCGAGGTGATCATTGTCGAGGGGCTGGACCTGCGCGCCGTCGCGCCCGGCGATTACCACCTGACCTGCCTGCCGATGAAGCTGGCCGGCGCTGACGGCGCCCCGGTCCGGGCGATACTGACCGGGACGTAGAACGCCGCAAGGCGTCGGAAATATTTACAACCGTCGCTTCGGCATCGCTTGATGAACCTGTAGCATATTGAAAACCAACAGCATTTTATTCTGGCACGGGTTTTGCATGGCTGCCTGCCGGCGCGTCGAGCGTCGGCCGGGATGACGGAGAGCTGACGATGATGAGACCGTTTCTGACAGCGCTCGCGCTGGTCATGGCGATTGCCGGGCCGGCGAAGGCGGTCACGGTGACCTTCACCGGGCTTGGCAGCGCGGCTTCCGGCGTGATCGGGCACGAGGCGGTGGCCGTGGGCGCAACCGCCCCCGGGGCTGCGGCCTACACGCCGCTGGGCGTCGTGCACATCTACGCGGCGCTGGTGTCGCCCGATGCATGGAACACGGCAACGGGGACCGAGGTCGCCATCGGGACCAACGCGCCGGCAACGGGTTTCGGCGGCACGGCCGCGGCGCCGCACGGCCTGGAGCCCGCGGGCATCGCCGGCGACATCCATATCGGCATCGCCGGGCTGACGCTCGACTACACCAACAGCGCCGATCTCTTCTTCTCCGATGCCTTCCACGAAACGCGGTTCTATCGCGGCGGGACGGTGAAAATCCTCGAGGAAACGTCGCCGGGCGTCTACAGCGTTCTGGCGGCGTATACCGATCTCGTGATGCAGGTCGACATCGACTATACGACCGGGGAAATCGTCAGCACCGCAACAGCCACCCGCATCCTCGGCTCGTCGCTGTTCCCGGAATCCTGGGGCGGGCTCTCCTTCGATCCGATCGACGTGGTGGGCACAACCCCGACAGGGGCCTATGGCGGCTTCAGCGCCACGACGAGCATGGCGTTCGACACCGGCGGCCTGCCGTTGCCCGAGCCCGCCATGCTGGCGCTGTTCGGCCTCGGCCTCGTCGGGATCGGCGCGATCCGCCGTAGGGGCTAATCCGGCGCCAGCAGCGCCGCCAGGCCGGGGAAGGCCGGGTAGCGGTGGGTGACGACCCAGCTGGGAATTGCCTTCATATAGCCTTCGAATCGGCCCTTGGCCTCGAACCGGACGCGGAAGGGGGACGCGACGAAGGCGTCGCCGAGCCGCGGCACGATTCCGCCGGCGATCCATACGCCGCCGCGCGCGCCGAGAGACAGCGCCAGGTCGCCCGCCACCGTGCCGAGGAACGCGCAGAACAGCTCCACCGCGCCGACGCACAGCGGATCGTCGCCGAGCAGCGCGCGGGCGGTGATCTCCGGCGGGGTCAGGGTTTCCGCATCGCGCGCTTCGATGCGGGCCAGGGCCTCGTAGAGGTTCACCAGCCCGGGCCCCGACAGCACGCGCTCCGCCGAGACGTGCTCATAGCGCCCGCGCAGATAGTCGATCACCGCCATCTCGCGCGCATCCGTCGCCGGCAGGGTGACATGGCCCCCCTCGGTTGCCAGCGCGGTCCAGTTTCCGCCGCTGTCCGGCACCAGCCCGGAGACGCCGAGCCCGGTGCCCGGACCGATCACGGCGACCGGCGTGCCTTCCGCCGGTTCGCCGCCGCCGACCTGTATGCGGTCGGCGGGACCGAGGCGCGGGATGGCATGGGCGACGGCGGTGAAATCGTTGACCACTTCCAGCCGCGCGAGCCCCAGCCGCGTTCGCAGCGCCTCGATCGAGAACGACCAGCGCCGGTTGGTCAGCCGGATTTCATCGCCGGTGACGGGAGAGGCGACGGCGACGGCCGCCTGCGACGGCCGCGAGGCAGGGGCGGATGCCTGAAGGAAGGATTCCGCCGCCTCGGCGAGTCCGGGAAAGTCGTCGCAGGAAAGCACCGAGACCGCGCCCGGCGCGCCGTCCGCGCCGGCGAGCGCGAACCGGGCGTTCGTTCCGCCGATATCGGCCAGCAGCGCCGATCCTCCACCGCCCGAGCGGTCGCCCGGCACGGGTTCAGCCCTCGTCCGGCATGCGCTCGAGCGCGCCCAGGAATTCGTTGCGCCACTGATGCACGTCATGGCGCCTGACCTGCGCAATCAGCGCGCGCCACCGCGCCTTGCGCTCGCGCAGCGGCATGGTCAGCCCCTTGTGGATGGCATTGGCGACATCGCCCAGGTCGTAGGGATTGACGATCAGCGCGTCCTCGAGCTCGTGCGCCGCGCCGGCAAAGCGCGACAGCACCAGCACGCCGGGATCCTTCTCGTTCTGGGAGGCGACGAATTCCTTGGCCACCAGGTTCATGCCGTCGCGCAGCGGCGTGACCAGCCCGACCTTGCTGTGGCGGTAGAAGCAGGTCAGCTCGTCGCGGTCGAAGCTCTTGTTGAGATAGCGGATCGGCACCCAGTCGAAATCGGCGAACCGGCCGTTGATATGTCCGGCGAGCGTCTCCAGCTCATGACGGATTTCGGTATAGCCGCCCACCGCCTCGCGTGACGGCGGCGCCACCTGCATCAGCGTCACCTTGCCGTGCATCGACGGCTCCGCCTCCAGCATCGCCTCGAAGGCGCGGAACCGCTGCGGCAGTCCCTTCGAGTAGTCGAGCCGGTCGACGCCGATGATGAGCTTCCGGTTGTGCAGCACCTCCTTCAGCCGCGCCGCTTCGGGGGAACTGTCGTGCTTGGCCGCGATCTTGACGATGTTCTCCGCGTCCACCCCGATGGGGAACACGCCGGCGCGCAGCGTCCGCCCGTAGGCGTGCACCGTCCCGTCGGGTCTCACCTCCCCGCCGGTTTCCAGCACGATATAGTCGTAGAATGCCGACAGGTCGTGCACGGTCTGGAAGCCGACCAGATCGTACGCGCAGAGCGCCCGCATGAGCTGCTCGTGCCGGGGCAGGGCCAGCAGGATCTCGACCGCCGGCAGCGGCGTGTGCAGGAAAAAGCCGATCGGGTGATCGCTGCCCGCGCGGCGCAACTCGTCGCCCAGGGGGATCAGGTGGTAGTCATGCACCCATATGCGGTCATCCACCCGCAGCAGCGGCTGCAGCGCGCGCGCGAAACGGCTGTTGACCCGCAAATAGCCGGTGAAGTTGCGCTGGTCGAACTGCGTCAGGTCCAGCCGGTAATGGAACAGCGGCCACAGCGTCGAGTTGGCGAAGCCGGTGTAGTAGTCGTTGTAGTCGCGCCTGGTCATGCCGATGGTGGCGTAGGACAGCTGGCCGACTTTCGTCAGATCCGGCTTCGACGGCTGGGTCGGCGTGATCTCGCCGTTCCAGCCGAACCAGATGCCGCCGGTTTCCGAAAGCACCGCCAGCACGCCGACCGCCAGCCCGCCCGCCGCCGGCTGGCCCTCGTCGATCGGCGCGACGCGGTTGGAAACGACGACCAGGCGGCTCAAAAGGCTTCCTCCCAGCTCTTCGACAGCCGCATGGCCGAGGTAATCAGCCCGACCAGCGAATAGGTCTGCGGGAAGTTGCCCCACAGCTCGCCGTTCTTCAAATCCAGGTCTTCCGACAGCAATCCGACATGGTTGCGCTTCTCCAGAAGGGTCTCGAACAGCGCCCGGGCCTCGTCCTTGCGGCCCAGCGCCGCCAGGGCGTCGATGTACCAGAAGGTGCAGATGGTAAAGGCATTGTCCGGCACGCCGTAATCGTCCGGCGCAGCATAGCGCAGCAGGAAGCTGCCGCGCATCAGGTGCTTCTCGATCGCCGCCACCGTGCCGGCGAAGCGGCTGTCCCTGCCGTCCACGAACCCCAGATGGTGCAGCAGCAGCAGCGAGGCGTCCAGATCGCTCCCGCCGAACGCATCGACGAAGCTGTTCATCTCCTCGTTCCATGCCTCGCGGTAGATGACCGCGCGGATGCGGTCGGCCTGATCCTGCCAGTACTCGGCCCGCGCCATGATGCGGAGCTGGCGCGCGACCCGGGCGAGCCGGTCGCAGGCCGCCCAGCACATGGCGGCGGAAAACGTATGCACCTTTTCCTTGGTGCGGAACTCCCACAGTCCGGCGTCCGGCTTGTCGAATACCCGGACCGCCTGGGCGCCCACCGCTTCCAGCCGCTCGAAAATCCGCGTGTTGCCGGGATGCACGAGTCGTTGGTCGAAGAACACCTGCGCCGCGGCCATCACCACCGCGCCGTAGACGTCGTTCTGGATGTGCTCGTAGGCCTGGTTGCCGACGCGCACCGGCCCCATGCCGCGGTAGCCGGACAAATGCGGTTCCTCGCGCTCGAACAGCTGGGCTTCCATGGTGATCGAATAGACGGGCTGCAGATGCCCGTCCGCCGCCATGGCGGCGATGTTGGTGATGTAGCGGAGGTATTCCTCCATCGTGCGGGTTGCGCCCAGCCGGTTCAGCGCGTGCACCACGAAATAGGAATCGCGCAGCCAGCAGTAGCGGTAGTCCCAGTTGCGCCTCGTGTGCGGCGCCTCGGGGACCGAGGTGGTCATCGCGGCGATCACCGCGCCGCTTTCCTCGAAGGCGCACATCTTCAGCGTGATGGCGGCGCGGATCACCGCTTCCTGCCACTCGAACGGAATGGACAGCGACCGCGACCATTCGCGCCAGTAGGCGGTGGTCTGTTCCAGATATTCGCGCCCGGTCTCGCTGATGCCACGCAGCAGGGTCTCGTCCGGCCCGAAGATCAGCGTCTGGGCCTCCTCCAGGATGAAGGGCACTTCCTTGAGGATGAAGGAGACGGGGACATCGGTGGTCACGCGCATCGGCGCGTCGGTCAGCAGGTAGCGGACATGGTTGCTGCCGTGGGTGATGTCCGGCCGGCGCGCGGCGTAATCGGCGACGGGGCGCAGCTTCACCCGGATGCGCGGATTGCCGATTACCGGGCGCAGCTGGCGCACCATCATGATCGGGCGGTAGACGCGCCCGAGCTGCTTGAAGCGCGGCGCGAAGTCGGTGATCTCCACCGCCGAGCCGTGGCTGTCGTAGAGCGTGGTGATGACGATGGCGGTGTTCTGCAGGTAGGTCTGCTCGCTGCGGGCGAAATCCTCGATCTCGACCTCGAAATACCCGTCGTCGCGCGACGCTTCGCCGCCGTCGAGCAGCGAGCAGAACACGGGGTCGCCGTCGAACCGCGGCATGCAGCACCACGCGATGCGCCCGCGCCGGTCGATCAGCGCGCCGTAGGAACAGTTGCCGATGACGGCGAGGTTCAGGTCGACCTTGTGTGGCTCTGCGCTCATCCTGCTGTCTCCCGCGCGGGCGCCGCGGCCAGCCGCGAGAGCCAGCCGTATACCGCCTCCGTGCTTTCCATCCGGAAGCCCGCCTCGGTCGGGGCGGCGGGATCGCCGACGCGGACGGAGACGCCGCCCAGCGCATTGACGGCGCGAAATCCGTCCTCGTCGGTCACGTCATCGCCGATGAACACCGGCACGCGCCCGGCGAAGGGCGGTTCGGCCATGAAGTCCCGCACAACGCTGCCCTTGTCGCCGCCCGCGGGGCGCAACTCCACCATCATCTTGCCGCGCTGTATCCTCAGCGCGCCGGCCAGCTCGTCTTCCAGCGTCTCGGCCAGCCGCTCGGCCCCTTCGGCCAGGGCGGGCGCGCCGCGGTAATGCAGCGCGACGGAAAGCGACTTGTCCTCGACCAGCGCGCCCTGGTGCCCGGCGGCGAAGACCGCGAAGGCCCTGCGGGCGCGTTCCAGCGCGTCCCGCGGGGCGGGCGGCTGGATCAGCAAGCCGTCCGCCCTGCGCCGCTCCAGCCCGTGATTGCCGGCGCAGGCCAGGTTGAGGGGCGCGAACAGCCGGTCGAGCGAGGCCACCGACCGGCCGCTGACCAGCGCGACCGCGCCGGCCAGGGCCTGTTCCAGCGTACGCAGCAACCCGACCAGCCGCGGCGGGACCACAACCGCGTCGGGGGCCGGCGCGATCTCCACCAGCGTACCGTCCACATCGAGGAAGAGCGCCCAGCGCCCCTGCGGGTCGGGTGGGGTGACGGCTGGCTCCATACGGCCCCTTTCGTCCTGTCGGGCGCCGATGGACGCCCAAAATCGGCTTCATGGTCAGGACGTTCAGGAAAGGTATCCGGCGCGGCAATGTCAAGCGCGCGGCGCGAGGGCGGGCGTGGGGAGATGTCCTAACGGTCGATACGGTGGGCGATCCGCGTGGCCTGCGCGGCATTGATGCGCGCCTCGCGGCGGGCGCGGAAGTCCCGCCGTCGTTCCTCGTTCCACAGCGCGAAGACCCGGCGCCAGTACGGCCGGCCGTGTTCCGGCGTGCCGGAATGGTAATGCGTCACCGCGGCGGACCACGACCGCCGGGTCACGCGCAGGTTTTTCAGGTGCCGCGCGGCGTAGGCCACGTTGTGCACCGGGTCCAGCGCCTGCGCGACGCTGTCGAAATTGCCGCCGTGATACATCAGGTTCACCTGCATGCAGCCGACATCGATGTTCTTCACGCCCCTTGCGCGCAGCGCCTCGATCTCTGCCATCGCCGCCTCGCGGGTGGGGTAGTACCGGCCCCGCCCCTCGGCATAGACGGTCCAGGGCCAGGCAGTATTTGCCTGGGCCTTTGCGTTCCAGCGCCCGGATTCGGCCAGGCTGACCGCGTGCAGCAGCATGCGCGGCAGCCTCATCAGCCGTTCCGCGGTTTCCGTCAGCTCGGCGCAGATCAGGCGCGGGTCCATGGAATCCGCCGGATCGGCGGCGTGCGCGGCCGGCGCAGTTCCCGCCATGCCGGCGAGCAGCAGCGCGACGGCGAGCGTTCTGCGCATGTCTTTCCTGACGATCGTGCGAACCATGATGCGGCGCGCGATGCAAGCCGCGTGCCAGCCGGGTTAAGTCGGTCTTACCCTTCCGGCGGCGCCTGGTCGCCTTCGCCCAGCGCGCGGGTCATGATCACGGAATCGACCCAGCGGCCGAGCTTGAATCCGACGGAGGGCAGGACGCCCGCGGCGCGGAAGCCCAGGCTGGCATGCAGCCCGATCGAGCCGGCATTGGCGGAATCGCCGATCACCGCGACCATCTGGCGGTATCCCAGCGCGGTGCAGCGTTCGATCAGCGCGACCAGCAGCGTCCGGCCGATGCCGCCGCGCGCCGCCCCATCGGCGACATAGACCGAGTCCTCAACCGTATAACGGTAGGCCGTGCGTTCGCGATACCGGGCGGCATAGGCGTAGCCGACCACACGGCCGTCCTGCTCCGCCACCAGATAGGGCATTCCCGCCGCGGTCACCGCCGCGTGGCGGCGCGCCATCTCCGCCCCGTCGGGCGGCACCTCCTCGAATGAGGCGACGCCGGTGCGCACATGGTGGGCGTAGATGGCGGCAACCTGCGCCATGTCGCCGGCGACGGCCTCGCGCAGCCGGATCTGCGCCGTCGGTACGATGTCCGGCATCGCGTCGTTCATTTGACCCGCAGCACCGTCGGGTCGATCGCGGCCAGCGCCTCGATTACCGCGGTCAGCTTGGCGGTCAGGGCGTGCATGCCCTCGGCGGGCCGGATCAGCGCCTCGTCCATATAGAGGCCGCGGTTGAGCTCGATCTGGATCGCGTGCAGCCCTTCGCGCGGGCGGCCGTAATGGCGCGTGGTGAAGCCTCCGGCGAAGGGACGGTTGCGGGTGACCACCAGCCCCTGCCGCGTCAGCGCCTCGTCCAGCATGGCCAGGACCGCGTCGTCGCACGAGGCGCCGAAGCAGTCGCCGAGCACCACGTCCGGCCGCCGCCGCCCGGCATCCGGGTCGTTCGGGCCGCCGACCGACGGCATCGAGTGGCAGTCCACCAGCAGATAGCAGCCGAAGGCCTTGCGGGTCCGGTCCAGCAGGTCGCGCAGCGCGCGGTGATAGGGCCGGTAAAGCCCGTTGATCCGTTCCGCCGCGTCGGAGAAGCGCAGGCGGCCGGGATAGATTTCCTGACCGGAGCTGACAATGCGGGCGATGGTTCCCAGCCCCGCCGCGACCCGGCTCGAGCGGGTGTTGGCGTAGGCGGGCAGCGCGTCCTCGAACATGTCGGGGTCGAGTTCGAACGGCTCCCGGTTGGGATCGATATAGGCCCGCGGGAACAGCGCCCGCAGCAGGGGCATGCCGTTCCCGGCGGCGGCGGCGAACAGCTCGTCGACGAAGCTGTCCTCCGACCGGCGCAGGCTCAGCAGGTCGAGCGGCGATTCGTTAACGAAGCGGGGCGGGTAGCCGGTGCCGCTGTGCGGAGACGCGAAAACCACCGGCGCCGACTGGCGGTCCGGCGCCATCACGTCGAACGGGCTGGATTCGCCGGCCTCGGGTTTCACTGTCGCCATGACAAAATGATTTAGCGGATCGCAACCGCAATGTCATCCGGCGGCGCGGCGACGCGCGCAGATGGCGGCTCCGGAGGGGATTTCGCGCCCTGCCGTTAACGATTGGACAGGAAAGCCCGTCTATGGTGATCTTCCGCCCGCGTTGGCGCCGCCGGCCGGCGGCGCCGCATCGTGGGGAGGATCGGACGGCTCACAAAGCGGCGGGAACGCGCCCGGCGCACGCGGATGGACATGGCAAGAATTCTGCTGGCGGAAGACGACGAATCCCTCAGGCTGTTCCTGGCGCGCGCGCTGGGGCGGGCCGGGCACGCGGTGACCGATTGCGGCGACGGCATCGTCGCGCTCCAGCACCTGCAGGCGCGCGACGCCGCCTACGACCTGCTGCTGGCCGACATCGTGATGCCGGGCATGGACGGGATCGAGCTCGCCCGCCGCGGCGCGGAGTCGCTGCCGGCCCTGCGCGTGCTGTTCATCACCGGCTTCGCCGCCGTGGCGCTGCATGCGCGCCGCGCCGGGCCCACGGCGGACACAAAGGTGCTGTCCAAGCCCTTCCATCTGCGCGACCTGGTCGAACAGGTGGACCGCATCCTCGCCGCCTGAGTTCCCCGCCTCGATGAGCGAAGACGGCGGCCCGAAGGCCGCCGTCGCCGTGTCGAGAAGGCGCGGAAACGGAGCTAGCCGCGCGGCTTCAGCATGATGCGCCCGTCTCTGATGACCACGACGTCGCGGTCGTCGCCGGTGGCCACGAACTTGCCGGCGCCGGGGCCGGACTCGAGCTGCACGTTGCAGATCTCGGTGCACACGCCCTTGAGGCTCTTGCCGGGAGCCAGCTTCATTGTCTGCGGGCCGCCGTCGCCGACGGCGATGGTGACGGTATGCTCGGTGCCGTCCTCGTTCTGGATGTCGGCGGCGAGGGAAGGATAAGCGAACAGGATCGCGGCCGCGGCCGCGGTGGTGGCAAGCAGCTTGCTCATGATATGCCTCCGAAAGGCCGGACTGTGTTGTCCAGGGGCGGCAGGCGTCCGGGCCCTGCCGTGGCTTGCCCCGCGGTTCGAAACAGTTCGAACGAGAGTCAGGTGACCGGGCGCGGCCCGATTGCAATGGGCGCGCGCGGTGTCACGAAAATATTCTCGCGCCTGCCGGCGCGGGCGGGCTGCGGGCGCCGCCCGGGCCGGAAAATCCATGCCCCGCAACGCTTGCCAATCGCCGCGCTTCGGCTATAAAAGGCGTCCCTCGATTCCGGGCGCGTAGCTCAGCGGGAGAGCACTACGTTGACATCGTAGGGGTCGCTGGTTCAATCCCAGCCGCGCCCACCATTTCCACCCAGAATTCACGCAAGCAGCTATTTCCTGGGCTGTCCAACCAGCCGTGGCCTCAACAGGCACCAAGGATCGTCACGCCGTGATGATCGAACATCTCGCGTAGAAACATCTCGGCCAGTTCGGCCGCTTGCTTTTCATCGACCCCGTAGATGGCTTTGTCGGACGAAAGGATAGCGGGACACTGGACGATGCAATACCAACTCGGGTGTCCCGCTTCGCGCGATGGTCGGGAAATTGCCGCGGCGACCTCTGTGATTGTACCATCAGCATTGGTGACAAATCCGGTCAGTCGTGCGCCCGATCCCATCAAATATTACTTACCTCCAATTGATTACATCCAACGGCGGCAGCTCGTCCATCGAAGGGTCTCTACCGGGCCCCGTGTCCATGCGCCGGATCGTTCCGGTGCCTGTGATAGTGCTGG
>WHUE01000070.1 GCA_009377375.1 Alphaproteobacteria bacterium
CCGGCGACCTCTACGCCGTGCTCGGCGACGCGCAGGGCGACGGGTCGTGGACGGTGCGCCTGTATTTCAACCCGATGGTCGCCTGGATCTGGATCGGCGCGGTGCTGATGGCGGCGGGCGGCGCGATCTCGCTGACCGACCGGCGGCATCGCGTCGGCGCGCCGGTGCGCGCGCGCGGCCGCGCCGCCGCCGATGCGGCCCGCGCCTGAGCCGGACCTTCCATGCGCCTGCGTCCCGCCTTCCTCGTTCCGCTGGCCGCCTTCGCCGCTTTGGCCGCCGTCTTCGGCGCCTATCTGTGGCAGGTCGGCGTCGGCGGCAAGTCGATCTCCGAGCTGCCCTCGGCGCTGGTCGGCAGGCCCGCGCCGGATTTCGCGCTGCCGCCCATCGAGGGCGAAGGCACGGCGCTGAGCACCGCCGACCTGAAGGGCAAGGTTTCGCTGGTCAACGTCTTCGCCTCCTGGTGCCCGCCCTGCCGGGTCGAGCATCCGATGCTGATGCGCCTCGCCCGCGACGGCGTGCCGATCTTCGGCATCAACTACAAGGACAGGCCGGAGGACGCGAAGAAGTTCCTGGCCGAGCTCGGCGATCCCTACCGCGCCATCGGCGCCGACCGCACCGGGCGCGCCGCCATCGACTGGGGCGTCTACGGCTATCCCGAAACCTTCGTCGTCGACCGCGACGGCATCGTCCGCCACCGCCATGTCGGCCCGATCATGCCGCACGACCTGGAGACCCGCATCCTGCCCCTGCTGAAGGCGCTGGGCAGATGATCCACGCGGCCGTCCTCGCCCTCGCCCTGCTTTGGAGCGCGCCGGCCTTCGCGGTGGAACCCGGCGAGGTCCTGGCCGACCCGGCGCTGGAGGCGCGGGCGCGCGACATCAGCCGCGAGCTGCGCTGCCTGGTCTGCCAGAACCAGTCGATCGACGATTCGAACGCCGATCTCGCCCGCGACCTGCGCGTGCTGGTGCGCGAGCGGCTGAAGGCCGGCGACAGCGACCGCGAGGTGATCCGTTTCGTGGTCGCGCGCTACGGCGATTTCGTGCTGCTGGACCCGCCGTTCCAGCCGTCGACGCTGCTGCTCTGGGCGGGGCCGGCGCTGGTGCTGCTGGGCGGCGCGGCCGGCATCGCCGTCTGGTTCCGCCGCAGGACGCGCAACGCGGACGAACCCGCGCCGCTGAGCGCGGACGAACGGCGCCGACTGGAGGCGCTGACCGCCGATAGCGGCGGCGACAAGGCGGGCGGCGCATGACGGTCTGGATCGCCATCGCGCTGGTCGCGGCCGCCGCGCTGGCGATGCTGCTGCCGCCGCTGCTGCGCCGCCGGACGGAGGACGACCCCCGCGCCGCCTACGACGCGCGCGTCTATCGCGACCAGATCGCAGAGATCGAGCGCGACACGGCGCGCGGCGTCATCACCGGCGTCGAGGCCGAAGCGGCCCGCACCGAGATCGCGCGGCGCCTGCTCGCCGCGGACGACGAAGCGAGGGCCGAGGCCCCGCGGGGTCCCCGACGGACGCGCTCGCCCGCCGCCGCGCTGGCGGTCGGGCTGGGCGTTCCGGCGCTGGCGCTGGCGATCTATCTGGTCGGCGGCGCGCCCGGCCTGCCCGGCCGCGCGCCGGACGCCGTCACCGCCGGCGGCGCCGGCAACATGGAGGCGCTGGTCGCCGAGCTGGGCGAGAAGCTGAAATCGCGCCCTGACGACGCCCGGGGCTGGGCGCTCTACGCCCGCTCGCTCGCCTCGCTGGGCCGGATGGCGGAAGCCGTGCCCGCCTTCACGCGGGCCGCGTCGCTCGACCCCGGCAACGCCGACGTGCAGTCGCAGCTGGGCGAGGCGCTGTCCTTCGCCGCCGGCGGCACGGTGACGCCGCAGGCGGCGGAGGCGTTCAGCCGCGCGCTGGCGATCGACGCGAAGGAGCCGCGGGCGCGCTACTATCTGGGCCTCGCCGACCGGCAGGCCGGACGGCCGCGGGCGGCGCTCGACCGCTGGCTGGCGCTGGAGGTCGACGCCGCGGCGGATGCCCCGTGGCGCGGGGTGCTGGCCGACCACATAACCGCGCTGGCGGCGGAGCTGCAGCTCGACGACGACGCGCTCGCCGCGCTGCGGCGCAAGGCTGCTGAGGGCGCCGGTCCTCGGACTGCCGAGGCCCCGCCCGGACCCGGTGCAGCCGATGTGGAGGCGGCGCAGTCCATGTCCCCGGAAGAGCGCACGGAGATGGTCCGCGGCATGGTCGGCCGCCTGGCCGAGCGGATGAAGGAGACCCCCGACGACGTTGCCGGCTGGGAGCGGCTGGCGCGGTCGTACCGGGTGCTGGGCGAGGCGGGGAAGGCGCGCGCGGCACTGGGCGAGATCGCCCGGCTGCGCCCCGACGACGTAGCGGCGCAGACCGAATACGCCTCGGCCCTGGCCCTGACGCTGCAGCCGGGCGATGCGGTGCCGGCAGAGCTGGCGGCGCTGTCGGACCGCATCCTGACCCTCGCCCCCGATCATCCCGGCGCGCTGTTCTATGCCGGGCTCGCCCGCGCCCAGGCGGGCGACGGCGCCGGGGCGCGGGCGCGCTGGGAGCGGCTGCTCCGCATCGTGCCCGCCGACAGCCCCGGCGCGCGCGACCTGAAGCAGCGCCTCGATGCGCTGAAAGCCCCCGCGAGATAGGTGCATCCACCGGCCTTTTTTCCCGGACCGGGCGCCCTATGTGAAAAGAAGCAGCAGTACCGCGTCTTCGGTCGGATTCATCGCAGGGGGCGGCGCGCGCCGGCCTCCGTCGTGAAGGGGAGGAAAGCGCCATGTACGTTCAGACGATCCTCAGGTCCAAGGGAAACGATGTCGTGTGGGTCCGCCCCGGCGACGGCATAACCGAGGCCTGCAACCGCATGCAGGAAAACGGAATCGGCGCCCTTCTGGTATCGGACGACGGCGTGCGGCCGCTCGGCATCCTGTCCGAGCGGGACATCGCGCGCGCGGTGGCGGCCTATGGCGAGCGCCTGCCCGGCATGGTGGTGCGCGAGCTGATGACGGGGCATGTCTTCACCTGCGCCCCCGACGACACCATCGAATCGGTGATGGAAACGATGACGCGGGAACGCATCCGTCACGTACCGGTGATGCATGAAAGCCGGCTGGCCGGCATCATCAGCATCGGCGACGTGGTCAAGTTCCGCCTCGACGAGATGGCGCAGGAAACCGAGGCGCTGCGTGGCTACATCGCCGGCGCCGGCTGAAGCCCCCTCCCCGACGTTTACCAAGCGCTAACCTTAAAAGCGGAAAAAGACGGCTGGAATCGAAGCGGTGCGGCGCCTGCGCGCGGCGCGTCGTGCGGGGGGTTTCATGACCGAGACGTCGCATATCGAGGCCGGTCTGGCGGGAGCGCTGAAGCGGCTTGGCTTCGGCGTGGCGCTCACCGCCGGCGGGATATGCGCCGTGGCCGCGCTGGGAATCTGGCTGATCTCCGGCCATGCCGAGGCGGAGCGCGAACGCGCGCTGGCGGGCTGGCAGGCGCGGCTCGGCATCATGGCCGATGCCCGCAATGCCGAGATCGCGCGCTGGCTCCACCGACAGTTCGACACGGTAGGCGAGATCGCCGAGAACGAGGCGGTGCAGCTCTACGCCACGACGCTGGCGGACGGCGCCGGGGGCGCGGACGCCGCCGGGGCCCGGCAGGGCTATCTGCAGAATTACCTGTCCGCGCTGGCCGCGCAGGCCGGGTTCGCGCCGCGCGCCGCCGCGCCGGCGCTGCCTGCCAATGTGCGCCGCGCCGGCATAGCGGGGCTGATGATCGTGGGCGCGGACGGCCGCGTGATCGCCTCCACACCCGACGCGCCGCCGGTCGATGAAGGCTGGACCGCCTTTCTCGCCCGCATCCCGCCGACGAGCCGCGCCCTGCGCGACATATACCTGAGCCCCGCCGGCACGCCGGTGATCGGCTTCGCCGCCCCGCTGTTCGGGACCTCCGGCACGGGCGGCGAGGCCGCCCCGAGGGGCTTCGTCATCGGGGTGCGCGAGGTGGCGGGCACGCTGTTCCCGCTGCTGGCCCAGCCGGGTGCTGCGGAAAAGACGCTGGAAGCCGTCCTTGTGCGCCGCGAGGCGGCGGCGGTCGCGTATATCAGCCCGCTGGCCGACGGCACCGCCGCGCTGAACCGGCGCATGGCGGCGGATACGCCCCGCCTCGCCGCATCCTTCGCCCTCGACCGTCCCGGCGGGTTCGGCGTCTTCCGCGACTATGCGGGGGTCCAGGTTCTGGTCGCTTCCCGCGCGGTCGCGGGCACGCCCTGGGCGCTGGCGATGAAGATCGGCCGGGACGAGGCGCTGGCCGCGGACGACGCGCGGCTGCAACGCCAGATCGCGCTGTTCGGGCTAATGCTCGCCGCGGTGATCGGCGCGCTGGTCGCCGCCTGGCGGCACGGCGCGTCGGCGCGCGCCAGCGACGCGGTCGCGCGGCTGGCCGAGATATCCCGGACGCTGGAAGACAAGGAACGGCTGCTGCGCAGCATCTCGGACACGGTGCCCGACGCCGTGCTGCTGGCGGACGGCGACGCGCGGGTGCGCTTCGCCAACCGCGAGGCGGGGCGGCGCGTCGGCGTGGACGGCGCGTCGCTGGCCGGAAAGTCGCTGACCAGCGCGTTCGGTCCTGCCAAGGGCGCCCGCTATGCCGAGGCCGGCCGCCGCGCCATGGAAAGGCTGGCCCCGGTCACCGCCGAGCATAGCGCCGGACTCAACGGATCCGCCCGCACTCTCCAGTCCCGCTTCGTGCCGCTGCTGACGAACGGCGCCGCGGATTCGTTCCTGATGGTCGAAACCGACGTGACCGAAACCGTGCGCGAGCGCGAGCGGCGCGAGGCGATGCTGGACAGCCTGGTCGCCGCGCTGGTGCGCCTTGCCGACCAGCGCGACCCGCTGGCCGCCGGCCAGTCGGCGCGCGTCGCGGCGCTGGCCGCCGCCGTCGCCGCCGAGATGGGGCTGGACGAGGCCGCGCAGGGCTGCGCCCGCAATGCGGGGCGGCTGGTGAATTTCTACAAGATACTGGTGCCCGCCCGGGTGCTGACGAAAAACGCGCCGCTCGACGGCGACGAGGTCGCGCAGCTGCAGGAGGCCCGCGACGTCGCCGCGGGCTATCTGGAAGGCATCGATTTCGACGCGCCGGTGGTGGAAACGCTGCGCCAGATGGAGGCCCGCATCGACGGCACCGGCCGTCCCGCCGGGCTCGTCGGCGCCGACATCCTGCCGACGGCGCAGATCGTCGCCCTGGCCAACAGCTTCGTCGCCATGACCAGCGACCGCAGCTACCGCACCGGCATGTCGGTGGACAGGGCCGTGGCCGCCGTCGGCGCCATGGCGGGAACGGCCTTCGCGCCCGGCGCGGTTGCGGCCTTCGCCAACTACATGGAAAATCGGGGAGGCCGCGCCCGCTGGGAGGCGCAGCCCGGAAGCGCTGCCCCGACGTGACGCCTACGGTCCGGGGTCGCCGGCGACAGTTCATCGGAGGGCGTCCTTGACCGGACTGGAAAAGCTGCGGCAGGGCCGCGTGCTCGTCGTCGACGGCGCGGCGCCGGTGCGCGCGGCGGTCGCGTCCATCCTGGCGGAGCTCGGCATCGCCGACGTCGTCGCCGTCGCCGACGCCACCGAGGCGACGCGGATCATCGACGAGGCCGCGCCCGGAATCGCCGCCATACTGTGCGACCTGCATCTGCCAGACGTGGATGCGGCGGCGTTCCTGCGCAGGCTGGCGGAGCGCGATTTCCGCGGCGGTGTGGTGCTGATCGGCGCGGGCGACCAGCGGGTGCTGAAGACGGCAGGCGCCCTGGCCGATGCGCACGCGCTGAACATTCTCGGCGTCCTTCCCAAACCGGTCAGCGCGACCGAGATCGCGGCCGTGCTGGAGCGCTATGCCGAGCACGCAGGCGCGCCGGACGCGCTGGAGCCGGAAACCGTCGATGCCGACGAGCTGCGCGGCGCGCTGCGCCGCGGCGAGATCACGGTGGCGTACCAGCCCAAGGTCGCGCTGCCCGGCGGCGCGCTCGCCGGGGTCGAGACGCTGGTGCGCTGGGACAGGCCCGGCATCGGCATGGTGCCGGCCGAGGCGGTGATCGCCGCGGCCGAGGCCCATGGGGCGATCGACGAGCTGACCGACGCGGTGCTGGCGATGGCGCTGCGCCAGGACGCGGCATGGCGCGCGGCCGGCACGCCGGTGCGCATCGCGGTCAACATCTCCGTCGCCTGCCTGCGCCGGCTGGACCTGCCCGACCGGGTCGCCGCGGCGGCGGCCGACGCCGGCGCGGCCCCCGCCGACATGCTGCTGGAGCTGACCGAAAGCCGCATCATGCGCGACATCGCCGGGCCGCTGGAGGTTCTGACCCGGCTGCGGCTGATGGGGATCGGCCTGGCGATCGACGATTTCGGAATCGGCTATTCCTCGCTCGCCCAGCTCCGCCGGGTGCCGTTCACCGAGATGAAGATCGACCGCGCCTTCGTCAGCGGCGCGGCGCATGACGACGAGCTGCGCGCGATCCTCGAGTCCAGCGTGGCGCTGGGCCGCAGGCTCGACCTCGTCGTCGTCGCCGAGGGGGTCGAGGCGCGCGACGACTGGGACCTCGTCGTCCGGCTCGGCTGCCACCAGGCGCAGGGCTATTTCGTCGCCGGCCCGCTGCCGGGCGCCGACGTCATCCCCTGGGCCGCCGGCTGGCGGCCGCCGTTGTAACTTCATCGAACGGTCATCGAACGGTCATCGCCCGCCGCTACGGACAGGCATGCGGCACCGCCGCGCCAACGCCATTCGGTCAGGTGATGAGACGATGACAACCCTTCGCGCGGCGCTTCCCGCCGCAATCGCGCTGACGCTCGCCGCTGGGGCGGCCCAGGCCCAGTCGGTAAGGATCTACAGCAGCGACGATGCGGCGCTCGCGCTCCGCACCATGAATTTCGAGGGCGGCAAGACCGTCGCGTTCACCGTCGGCATCGGCAGCGGCGCGTTCCGCCACCGCGACGACCCGCCCAACATGTTCGTGACGGTCTCCGACCGCGGGCCGAACTTCCCCTGCGGCCAGGCCCAGAAGGTTCTCGGGCTCGACGGCAAGAAGCTCTGCGCCGGTGTCGGCAAGGCGCGCATCTATCCGGCGCCCTACTACACGCCGTCGATCTACAGCGTGCACCTGAACGAGGACGGCACGTTCTCGATCAAGGACATGATCGCGCTGAAGGACCGCGACGGCAACCCGGTCGACGGCATGCTCAACCCGCTGACCGTCGCGACCACCGAAATTCCCGTGGATGCGACCGGCAGGCGGCTGAAGCAGAACCCGAACGCGGTCGACGCCGAGGGAATCGTCAAGCTGTCCGACGGCACGTACTGGATCGGCGACGAGAACGGGCCGAGCCTGATGCATGTCGCCGCCGACGGCCGGATCGTGACCCGGCTGGTGCCCGCAGGCACCGAGCAGGACTATGCCGGGGCGAATTACGACATCGTCGGCGCGCTGCCGGCGATCTTCGCGAAGCGTCAGGCCAACCGGGGGATCGAGTCCGTCGCGGTCTCGCCCGACGAGCGGTTCCTCTACACCGTCATGCAGAACCCGCTGGCGAACCCGGATGCCGATGCCTACAAGGCGGCGAAGAACGCGCGCATCCTGAAGCTCGACCGCGCCGCGATGAAGCCGGTGGGCGAATGGGTCTACCGGCTCGACGATCCGATGAGCTTCCGCAACGATCCGACGCAGAAGCAGAACGCCCCGCGCATCAGCGAGATGATCGCGCTGGGCGCCGACCGGCTGCTGGTGCTGGAACGCACCGACAGAACGACCAAGCTGCACGAGGTGAGGCTGGCCGGCGCCACGGATATCCTCGGCGGCAAGTGGGACGACGCGGCGACCCGCCCGTCGCTGGAACAGTCCAACGCGCTGGAGGGGACCGGCGTGACGCCGGTGGCCAAGACGCCGCGCTTCGATTCCGCGGATTACAGGGACATCCCCGACAAGCTGGAAGGCATCGCGATCCTCGGCGACGGATCGGTGGCGCTGATCAACGACAACGATTTCGGCATCTTCGGCGATCCGACCCGGGTGGTGGTGCTGACCGGCAGCGCCATCAAGGCGGGCGACTGACGCCCCTTCGAACGATCCGCCCCCGCCCCGGGGCAACCTCAAGGCGGCTCTGGCCGCCTTTTCCCTTGCGGAAGAGATCGCGCCTCAGTGGACCTCGCCCACCGTGTCGGCGGCATGCGCGCCCCGCATGCCCATCGGCCTCGGCGTGCCCGTGGTGCTGTCGTGGCGGGTCTGCCGCTCGATCTCGGCGTTGAGCTCGGCCCCCAGAACCAGGGTGAAGGCGGTGAGCCACAGCCACATCATCATGGCGACGACCGCCCCGAGAGAGCCATAGGTCTCGTTGTAGCTGTCGAAATTGCGGAGATAGACCGAGAAGGCCATCGACGCGACCAGCCACAGCGCGATCGCCGCTATGCTGCCGGGCGAGACCCAGCGCCACCTCGCCTCGGCGCGCGACGGGGTGTAGCGATAGAACACGGCCAGCGTCGCGCCGAAGATCACCGCGATCAGCGGCCAGCGCAGCAGCGTGACCAGCAGGTTCGTCCCGAAGCCGAGCCCAAGCCGGTCGATGACCGCGGGGATCGCCACGATCGTCACCAGCGCCAGCAGGGCGAGCACGATCACGAACAGGGTCAGCGCCAGCGCGACCAGGTTCTGCCTGATGAGCCCCCGCTTCTCCTCCTCGCCATAGGCGATGTTCATGGCCTGCATGAAGGCCTTGACCCCCTTGGTCGTCCCCCAGAGGGCGAGCAGGATGCCGCCCGCCGCGGCGAAGCTCAGGGAACGGGACCCGCTGCCGGCAACCCGTTCCATCTGGCTGCCGATAATCTCCTGCGCGCGTTCCGGCACGAGTCCCGACAGCAGTTGAAGCTGCTGCCGCACCTCGGCCGGATCGGCGAACAGACCATAGATCGAAACCAGCGCGGCGATGGCCGGAAACATCGCCAGCAGGCCGTAGAACGCCATGCCGGCGGCGACCAGGCCGACATTGTCGGTCGAGATCGACTCCTTCGTCCTGATCAGGATATCGCGCCAGCCAGGCTTCGGAATCTCGCCCGGACGCGTGCTCTCGCGTCCGCGCCCGGCTTCGAAGCCGGGCTTCCCCGCCGTCCTGCCGTCCGCCATTTGTACCCCTCCACCGGCCGGACTGCCGGGACCACCCCGGAGGCGCCAGCGCCGGTCTCCGCTAACGGGGCGGCGGCCCCAAGGTTCCCCCGCCCCGCTTCCGCCCTTGGGCATCACGGCGGCGGGAACCAATCAGCCCGCCGGTCGTTTGAGCCTCGAGGGGACCGGAGCCGACGAGAGGACCGGAGTCCGGGCGGTACTTGTCGAGGAAAGGGCCATGGCAACAGGCGACGAACAGCGGAACGAGCCCCCGTCCGACGCGGTGGCGGACATCAAGCAGCGCGCCGCGTCCGGCGTAACGGAGCTGCAGGACAGCGCGAAGGAGCAGGCGGAGCATCTGAGCGCCGGATTGGGCGAGCGCGCCGGCAACGTCGCCCGGGCGATACGTACGGCCGGCGAGTCCCTTCAGGGAAAGGAAGACTGGCTCGCCGAGGCGGCGAACGGCCTCGGCCAGGCGCTCGAGGATTTGTCGGCAGCCGCGAAGGAGAAGGGGTTCAACGGCATCAAGCGCGATGCGGAGCAACTGGCCCGCGGGCGGCCTGCGGTGTTCCTGGGCGCGGCGGTGGTCGCCGGGCTCGCCCTGGGACGGATCCTGCGCAGCTCCCCGCCCGGGCAGGGCGCCGGGAACGGGCACGACGACGCCGGGCAGGATGCGCGGCCGGCGGCCTCCCCCACATACGCAGCCGGCGAACCGGCAGGAGGGCGCGATGGAGCGGAATGACAGGCCTCTTTCGGAGCTGCTGCGGGATCTGGTGGACCAGCTCTCCAGCATCATCCGGCACGAAATCGGCCTCGCCCGGGCGGAGATATCCGAGAAAGCCGGCCAGGCCGGGGCTGGCGTCACCATGCTGGCGATGGCGCTGGTTCTCGGGATCGGCGCGGTGGTGATCCTGCTGGGGGCCGGCGTCGCGGCGCTTAGCAACGTGATGGAGCCCTGGGCTTCGGCGCTGATCGTCGGCGGCGCGGCGGCGCTCGTCGCCGGGCTGATGGCGGCAAAGGGAAAATCCAACCTGAAGCCCGGCAATCTCGCCCCGTCGCGGGCCATGCATTCGGTGCAGGCCGACACCCAGCTCGTAAAGGAGAAAGTACGGTGACAAACGACAAGCCGGAAGACTACGAACGGCAGCTCGAGCAGGACCGCGCCGCGATCGGGGAGACCATCGACGCCATCCAGCGCCGGCTGTCTCCCGGACAGCTGTTCGAGCAGGCGGTCGGCTACGCCAGGGCCGGCAGCGGCCAGGCGGCTTCGAGCATCGTGCGTTCGGCGAAGCAGAACCCGTGGCCGCTGGTGCTCACGGGGGTGAGCCTGGCCTGGCTGATCCAGTCGACCTCGTCGTCGCGGAGCGGGGACCGGTATCCAGCCGGGGAGGGCTACGACTACGGCGAGGATTACAACTATGAGAAGTACGACTACGTAGAACGCCCCGCCGGGCGAGAGCGCGCGGGCGAGAGCGCGTGGGAACGGGCCCGGGCCGCCTCCGCCTCGATCCAGCGCGGCGCCGGCGAGGCGGAGGAGACGTTCCAGGCCCGTGTGACCGCGGCCAGGGCCAAGGCGGCGGAGCTGAAGCAGGAGGCGGGCGAGACGGCGGAGGCATTCCGGGACCGCGTCAACGACACGCTTGCACGCGCCGAGCGGAGAGCCTCCGAATTCCGCCGCCGTGCGGGGTCGGCCATGGACCGCACGAAGGACGCCGTCAGCGGGCAGGTTCACACCGTGCAGACGGGCGCCCGCAACGCGCAGCGCCGGGCGAAGGATTTTTATGAGTCGGAACCGCTGATCGTCGGCGCGGTGGGCGTCGTCGCGGGCGCGCTGATCGGGGCATTGCTGCCCTCGACCAGGGCAGAGGACCGCCTGCTCGGCGAATACGGCGTGCGCGTCCGGCAGAGCGCCTCCGACATGGCCTCCACCGCGGCCGAACGGGCAAAGGCCGCCGGCGCCGAGGGCGCCCGGGCCGCCGCGGAGGCGGCGGAGCAGGCGGTCCGCGGCGACGGCCGCACCGGACAGGACTCCACCGCCGGGCACGCCTGACGCGGCCAGGCGGCAGTGCCGTCCAGCCGCACCACCGGGAACGGAAGCGACCGGACCGACCTCGCCGAAGACCGCAGCGGCCTCGCCGTCGAGCGCAGCTTTGCGACGTGGCTGCGGACGGGGCTCGCCTCGCTGGCGGCCGGCGGCGCCCGCGATTGCCGCAGCCGTGGTCTGGTTTCTGCAGGCGAGGCCCGGAGGCGGCCTCAGCGTCCGCCGGCCGCCCGCGGCAGATCCAGCGGATCGACGGGCCGGTCGCGGCGGCGGATCTCAAAATGCAGATGCGGCCGGGTGCTGCGCCCGGTCGTCCCGACATAGCCTATGACGGCGTCCTGCTTTACGCGCCGGCCGACGCCGAGGCCGCGGGCGAAGCGCCGGAGATGCGCGTAGGCGGTCTCGAGCCGGTCGGAATGTCGGATACGGATAAAGCGCCCATAGCTGCCGCGCCAGCCCATCTCGACGACATAGCCGCCCGCGGCGGCGCGCACGGCCGCGCCTTCGGGCGCGGAAATGTCGATGCCCTCGTGGCGGACGCCGCCGCCGCCCATCGGATGACGGCGCAGACCGAATCCCGAGGCGAGCTTTCCGCCATCCACCACCGGCGCGATGTGCAGGTGGCGCTTCCTGCCCTTGCCGTCCCTGAGAAGCACGGCATGCGGCAGCTGCCTGGCCTCGGCCGGGAGCCGGGGCTCGGAGACGGCGCATCCGGGACCGAAAGCGCTGAGCGAGGGGAGCACGACGGCCAGCAACAGGCGGATCGGTGTCATGCCCTCTTCAACCCTTTCATCCTGACATTCCCGTAGCAGCCGGCAACAGAAGCGACGGAACGCCGCCAGTGCGGCTCGTACGCTCTGGCAACGCCCGGCCGCCCGGGAAGTTTCGCGCCGGCCCTGTCGAATCGGAGGTACCGCGCACGTATGGTCCTTCCCGCGCGGGGGGCTGAGTCCCGCGCGGTTAACGGCTATGATCCCGCCGGATCAACAACTCCGGCCGAAGGGACAGGCGAGCATGGACGACGGCAGCACGGGACAGCAGACGGCGACGGTGGCGGAGGCGTTCCTGGCGGCGCTGAGCGCCAACGGCATCCGCCACGTCTTCGCCAATGCGGGCACCGATTTCGCGCCGATCATCGAGGGGCTGGTGCGCGCCAACGATTCCGGATGGGAAGCGCCCCGCTTCGTCACCGTGCCGCACGAGACCGTGGCGATGGCTATGGCGCAGGGGTACTACAAGGCCGCCGGCGCGCCGGCGGCGGTGATGGTGCATGTGACGGTCGGCACCGCGAACGCCACCTGCGGCTTCATCAACGCCTCGCGCGACAACGTCCCGCTGCTGCTGGCCGCGGGCCGCACCCCGCTGACCGAATCCGGCGCGCACGGCTCGCGCAACGTTTCCATCCACTGGGCGCAGGAAGCCTACGATCAGGGCGCCGGGCTGCGCGAATACGCCAAGTGGGATTACGAGCTGCGCGCCGGCCAGCCGGTCGCCACGCTGGTCGACCGGGCGCTGGACATCGCCATGACCGCGCCGCGCGGCCCGGTGTACATGACCCTGCCGCGCGAGGTCCTGGCCGGGGCGTCGCCGTTCGCGGCGCGCGGCCATCGCAGCCCCGGTGCCATGCCGGCGGCGCCCTCGGCCGAGGCGATAGACCGCGCCGCCGCCGCCATCGCCGGCGCGAAATTCCCGCTGATCGTCTACAGCGCGGCGCATCAGGACCCGGCGAGCTTCGCCGCGCTGTCGGCGCTGGCCCGCGACCATGCCATCGCGGTCTGCGATCATATCGGCGGCGCGCTGCCGTCGGGGCACGAGATGAATCTCGGCGACCTGCGCGGCATGCCGGGCGATTTCGTGCGCATGGCCGACGTCATCGTCGCGTTCGACGCCGGCGTGCCCTGGGTGCCGACCGCCGCCGAGCCGGCAGCGGACGCCACCGTCATCCAGATCGCGCCGGACCCAACCTTCAGCCGCCTGCCCTTCCGCGGCTTCCGCAGCGACCTCGCCATCGCCGGCGAACCGGCGCTGGCCGTCGCACTGCTGCACCGGGCGCTGGACTCCGCCGGCAACAGGTCGGCCCGCGATGCGCGGCGCCGGCGCATCGCCGACGCCCGCGCGCCGGTGGACGAGGCCCGCGCGGCGCTGCGCGAGACGGCGCGGACGATGACGCCGATCCATCCGGCCTGGACCGCGCACTGCCTGAACCGGATCAAGGACGACGACGCCATCGTCGTCAACGAGCTCGGGCTGCCCTACGAGCATCTCAATTCGGAGCAGCCCGGCTGCTGCCTGTCGGGCAACAATGCCTCCGGGCTGGGGCGCGGGCTGGGCGAGGCGCTGGGCGCCAAGGTCGCGGCACCGCACCGCCAGGTGATTGCGGCGGTGGGCGACGGCTCCTACATGTTCGGCGCGCCGACGGCGGCGCATTACGTGGGGCGGGCGGAGGGGCTGCCGACGCTGACCATCGTGTCGAACAACGCGGAATGGTTCGCGGTGCGCCGGGCGACCACCGGGATGTATCCGAACGGCCGCGCCGCGAAGGCGAACACGATCCCGCTGGTCGAGCTGTCGCCCTCGCCGGGCTTCGAGAAGACCATCGAAGCCTGCGACGGGTTCGGCCAGAAGGTGGACGATCCCGCCGCGCTGCCCGCCGCGCTGGACCGCGCCTTCGAGGCGATGGCCGACGGCCGCTCCGCGCTGCTCAACGTGGTGACGCGCGCGGGCGGACGGTAGCGGGTCGAGCCCGGCGCGTCAGGTAATCAGGGCCAGCAGGATGATGACGGTCAGCGGGACCCCCATCAGCCACAGGACGACTCCCCACATACTGTTCCTCCCGGTTCAGGTTTCGGGCGGCGGCCTCAGCGCCACCGCGTGAATCGGCTGAAATCGGTGCCTTCGTCGCGATGCCGGCCGCCGGCGCTGGCGCCCCACCAGGCGCCGGCCGCGCCGACCAGCAATCCGGCCGCGGCCAGGAAGCCGATCAGGACGCCTGACTTGCGCGCCGTCTCGGCCGCCGCGCGGGCGTCGGCCAGCACCTCGTTGACGCGGCGCTCCGCATCGGGCTGGGCCAGGCCGGTATGCGCGGCTATGAGGCGCGCGATATAGGTCTTGTCGTCGGCGGCAACCTCGCCCTGGGCTGCGACCCGGGCGAGCATTCGCCCGACCTCGCCCCGGGCGGCTTCCATCGCCGCGGGGTTGGCGGGCTGGCCGGTGGCACGGAACAGGGAATCGACGACACCGCCATACGCGCCCTCGCCGTCCCCGCCGCCGGCGGAAGCGACCGCGCCGGCGACCTTGCCCCCGCCGGTGACGACGCCGGATACCCCGGCCGTCGCCAGGACCGCCGCGACCACGATCCCGACCGCCCAGACCGTCAGCCCGTGCGCGCCGTCGCGCATCTCGACCTCGTGCGGCGTGGCGTCCGGCATGCGCCGCCGCATGCGCCCGGCGAGATAGCCGCCGGCGATGAAGCTGGAGACGATCACCCAGAGCAGCCAGAGCGCGAGCGCGATGGCGAACAGCGTGCCCGAGGCGCCCTCTCCCTCGAACGGCGACACCATCGAAAGCCCGATGGCGGACCCGAAGGTCAGCAGCACCAAGGATATCGCGGAGGCCAGCACCGCCCCGGCGATCACCGGCGCCCATTCGAAATGGGAGCCGGCATCGCCTGCCCTGACGGCGGCTGACTCCATCTTTGCCTGCGGTTGCCTCGTAGCCATTGCATCGGATCCTTTACGAAATGGAATTTACGACAGCGGATAACGGAACGGTGGGACCGTTCCATCGCGCGAGACAGACGGAGCCGTCAGCGAAGGCCGAGAAACGACAGGATGGCCAGGACGATGACCACGAGTCCGACCAGATAGATGATGCTGTGCATGAAAACCCTCCGTTGTTGGACCGCATTGCACGGCCAGTCTTCCGGGATATGCCCCTGCAACCGGCAGGGAATAAGAACTGTCACAGAAATACCCCCGATCTGTCACGGCAGGGCACACGTGGAGGAGGGGCTCTGCGGCCGGCACCCAGCGATGGCGATGGCGATGTCGGTCCGGGAAGCGGCGGTCTATCGTCCGTCCGCGCTGGCGAGGCCGCGGGAGGAGAAATCCAGCCCGACCCCCTCGAGATGGCCGAACAGGTCCGCCAGCCGCTGCACGTCCCCTTCGGGCAAAGGCGGGCGGTTGAGGGAGTCGATGTTCGATCTCAGGTGCTCGCGGCTGGCGGTGCCGAACAGCACCACGTCCGCGCCCGGCGTGTGGCGGGCATAGCGGTAGGCGGCGTCGATCAGGCTGCGCGCGCCCGCCTCGTGGATCAGGAAGCCCAGCGGCTCCGGGTCGTCGGCGATCGCCTGCGGCAACCGGCCCTCGGCGGCGAGGGCGCGGCAGGTCTCCTGCAGCTTGCCGGGCACGCTGAACAGGAAGCGCACGGCGAACATGATCATCGTGCCGACGCCGCTTTCCTGCGTGTGCGCGAAGACGTTGCGGATCGCGCCCTGGTGCATCATGTGGAAGGCGACCATCATCACCTGCCACACGTCGTCCCGGACGGCGCGCCGTAGCATCGCCTGGCCGGGGTCCTTCGGCCCGGTCTCGGTCACGCCGACGAAGCGGCACTTGCCGGCGTCGCGGGCGCGCAGCAGGGCGGGGACCAGCTCCGCCGTCGCGTAGTCGTAGTCGTCGGGGTGCAGCGCGTGGAGCTGGAACACGTCCACGTAATCGGTGCCGAGGGCGCGCAGGCTTTCGTCCAGCCCGGCGATCAGCGCCTCGGCCGTGGTGGCGGCGCGGGCGTGATGCTTGGTGGCGACGACGATCCGGTCGCGCGGCATGGCGGCGATCGCCTCGCCGAGAATCTCCTCGGTGCCGTAGGCGCGGGCGGTGTCGAACAGGGTGACGCCGAGATCGAACGCCTCGCGGATCAGCCGCACCGACTCCGCCTTCTCATGCCCCTTGGCGAGGCCGACGCGGCTGTCGCCGCCGCAGCCCAGCCCGGCGACGCTGACGGTCAGCCCCGTCTTCCCCAGCGTGGTCGTGTCCATTCCCTGCGATCCGATCCGTCTCCGCCTGTGCGGACTATTGCATGGCAAAGCCGCGGCGCAAATGCCGGGGGCGCGCAAATTGCATGCCAGCCATCGCGCTCCGCGTGCAGCATTCGCTTGCGCAAGGCGGCCGGGCGCTGTTAGCTGCCTGTCGCGTCTTCCCCAGCCCGCCACGCCCTCCGTCCCAGATGTCCGCCATCATGCGCCTGCCCCAGAACGTCCGGCTCGGCATCGGGCTGGTGTGCTGCGGCGTGGTGCTGTTCGCGGTGGGCGAGGCCTTCGTGAAGGTGCTGGTGCCGAAACACGACGTGCCGCAGATCGTCTGGGCGCGCTACCTGTTCCACGCCGCCGTGTTCTTCGTGCTGTTCCCGACCGCCGGCGTCGCGCGACAGCTGCGCACGACGCGTCCGCTGCTGCATGTGACGCGGTCGCTGCTGATGCTGCTGGCGACCACGCTGTTCTTCACCGCGCTGCGCTATCTGCCGCTGGCCGACGCGGTGGCGATCAACTTCGCCGCGCCGCTGCTGGTCACCGCGCTGTCGATCCCGCTGCTCGGCGAGAAGGTGGGCTGGCGGCGCTGGTGCGCCATCGTGGTCGGGTTCCTGGGCGTGCTGCTGATCATCCGGCCGGGGCTCGGCGCGATGCACTGGGCGGCGGTGCTGCCGCTGGGGACGGCCGTCTGCTATTCGCTCTACCAGGTGCTGACGCGCATCGCCGCGCGCACCGACAACGTCCAGACCAGCCTGTTCTGGACCTCGGCGGTGGGGGTGCTCGTCTCCTCCTGCATCGTGCCGTTCTTCTGGACGACGCCGACACTGGCCTCGTGGGGCTGGATGATCGCGCTGGGCGCGGTCTACGGCGTCGGCCACTATTTGCTGATCCGCGGGCTGGAGATCGCCCAGGCCTCGGTGGTCTCGCCCTTCATCTACACCCAGATCGTCTGGGCCGCCGCGCTGGGCTATCTGTTCTTCGGGGACCTGCCGGACGGCTTCACCGTGACCGGCGCCTGCATCGTCATCGCGAGCGGGCTCTATATCTGGCGGCGCGAGAGCCGGCCCGCCGCGTAGGCATCACCCGGCGCACCGCGCTCACCGTCCGGCGGATCGGATCCGGGGGCCGAGTTCGTTCAGCACCTGCGCCGCGTCGTAGTGGCGCTCGGCGCCCGCCGGCGGCGTGCCGTCATAGGGGCGGATCAGGAGCTCGGCCTTCAGCCGGACGCGCGGCTCGGTGTGGATGGGGACGTCGCGATCGCGCATCAGCGTGGTGTCGCCGCGCCCGAAGCCGGCCCCCGGCTGCTCGAAGCCCGGCGGCGGCGACTCGCGCAGCCGGTCGCGCGCCGACGGCTGCTCGACCTCGCGCCCGATGCCGTGCTCCATCACCGCGAAACGCGCGCGGCCTTCGCGGCGGGTGAGCTCGGCGGCGCGGTAGAGCGCGTAGTCCTGCACCCGCTCGCGCGGCGTCTGTTCGTTGGCGTAGAACACGACCAGCAGGTTGCCGCTTTCGGTGCGTTCCGAGGTATAGCCGTACTCCCCCGCCATGGCGCGGTAGCCGGTCGGCCCGGCGGGAGTGCAGCCGGCGGCCAGCAGCAGGAGGCAGGAGGCAACGGCCAGTCGCGTCAACGGTGCGTGATGGTCCATCGCGTTTATGTAGGCGCGCCGCCGGGCCGCCGCAAGCACAGACCTCTCAGCCCGGCTCGTACACCGCGCAGGCGCGGTATTGCGGCGGCCAGGCGAGCCCGTCATGGCCCAGCGCCCGCGCCGCATGGCGGACGAAGTACGGGTCCCACAGATGCGCCTTGCCGAGCACGCAGAGATCGGCGCACCCCTCGGCAATGATGGAATTCACGTCGGCGGCGGAGCGGATATTGCCGACGGTCATGGTGGGGATGCCGGCCTCCGCCCGCACCCGCGCGGAAAACGGAGTCTGGAACAGCCCGTCGGCGGGCGGGCGGGCGCCGTCGACCACGTTGCCGGTGGAGACGTCGACGATGTCGATCTCCGCCGCCTTGAGCATCGCCGCGATGGCCACCGCATCGTCGCCGTCGATCCCGCCCTCCGCCCAGTCCGTCGCCGAGATGCGCATGCCGAGCGGCCGGTCCGCGCCCCAGGCGGCGCGGACGGCGGCGACCACCTCCAGCGGGAAGCGCATGCGGTTCTCCAGCGTGCCGCCGTACTCGTCGTCGCGCGCGTTCGACAGCGGCGAGATGAAGGTGGACAGCAGGTAGCCGTGCGCGCCGTGCAGCTCGACGAAGTCGAACCCGGCCTCCGCCGCGCGCCCCGCCGCGGCGGCGAAATCGTCGCGCACCCGGTCCATGTCGGCGCGCGTCATCGCGCGCGGGGTCGCGCAGCCCGCGGTGAAGGGGATGGCGCTGGGGGCGGCGATCTCCCACCCGCCGGACTCCAGCGGCCTGTTCTTGCCCTCCCAGCTCCTGTACTGGCTGCCCTTGCGCCCGGCATGGCCGAGCTGGGTGCCGATCCTGGCATCCGTGTGGCCGTGGACGAAATCGACGATCCGTTTCCAGGCGGTCACGTGCTCCGCCCTGTACATCCCGGCGCAGCCGGGCGAGATGCGGCCGTCCGCCGACACGTCGGTCATCTCCGATATCACCAGCCCGGCCCCGCCCATCGCGCGGCTGCCCAGGTGGACCAGGTGGAAATCCCCCACCGTGCCGTCCTCCGCCGTGTACATGCACATCGGCGACATCACGACCCGGTTGGGCAGGGTCATGTTGCGCAGGGTGAACGGCGTGAACATCGGCGGCGTGGCGGGGCCGCAGGGACCGGTGCAGTCTGGCATCGAGGCGCTCTCCGGTGGATCGGGACCGAGGCGCGGAGCGTAGCGCATTCCGCCCGCCCGGCAAGGGGGCGGAGGCACAGCCCCCGCCTATCCCCATCCCGGCTTTTGCCATAGAGTGCCGTCGCGGGCCGCGCCGGCGCCGCGGTCAGGAATTCCGTCATGGCTTCACCCACCGCCGCCGAGCGGTTCAACCTGCTTTCGCCGACATGGCGCGCGGTGGCCTTCATGGTGGCGGCCAGCGCGTGCCTGGCCTGGATGCACGGCACGGTGCGGATGGTGTCGTTCGGGCTGCACCCGTTCGAGATCGCGTTCTTCCGCAACCTGTTCGGGCTGATGATCTACATCCCCTGGCTGGTGCGGGGCGGGCTGATCGTGCTGTACACCAAGCGGCCGGGCGCGCATGTGGTGCGGGGCGTTTTCAACTCCGGCTCCATGCTGCTGTGGTTCACCGCGCTGTCGATGGTCCCGCTGGCGGAGGCGACGGCGCTGTCGCTGACCGGGCCGCTTTTCGTGACGCTGGGCGCGATGGCGTTCCTGGGAGAGCGGGTCGGGGCCGGGCGCTGGATCGCGGTGCTGATCGGCGGGTCGGGGGCGCTGGTCATCATCCGGCCGGGCTTCGAGGCGCTCAATCTCGGCATGGTGTTCGCGGTCGCCGGCACGGCGCTGGTCGCCGTCTCCAAGCTGGTGGCCAAGAGCCTGACGCGCACCGAAAGCGCGGCGACGGTCGCCTTCCACGTCCAGCTGATGATGATGCTGATCACCTTCTGCTTCGCCGTGTTCGTCTGGCAGTGGCCGGACTGGGAGCAGCTCGCCTGGCTGGCGGTGATTGGCATCCTCGGCGGGTGCGGGCATTTCCTGTTCACCAAGGCCTATGTCATCGCCGATGTCAGCTTCGCCGAGCCGATCGTGTTCACCCGCCTCGTCTGGGCGGCGCTGTTCGGCCTTCTGGTGTTCAGCGAGATCCCGGACATCTACACCTGGATCGGCGCGGCGCTGATCGTCGGCGCCACCAGCTACAACGCCCAGCGGGAAAGGGCGGAAAAGGCCCGCCAGGCGCGGTAAATCGCGGGTGCGGAGTTGCTAACCACAGTGCGGCCGTGGTCTATTCCGGCAAAGGCACACAGGGAAACCAAGATGGCGACAACGCTCGAGACCGGGGCGGCGGCCAGGGCCGCCTCGCGCGGCTATCCGGATCTGCACGACCATATCGAGTCGCTGCGCGACGCCGGGCTGCTGCACGTGATCGACGCGCCGGTGAACAAGGACACCGAGCTGATGACGCTGGTGCGCTGGCAGTTCCGGGGCGGCATCCCGGAGGCCGACCGCAAGGCGTTCCTGTTCACCAACGTCACCGACAGCCTGGGCCGGAAATACGACATGCCCGTGGTGGTCGGCGCGCTGGCCTCCAACCCGGCGATCTATTCCATCGGCATGGGGGCTGCGCTGGACGATATCGGCCCGCACTGGGACCGCGCCCACGCCAACCCGGTCGAGCCGGTCACGGTGGAGGACGCGCCCTGCCAGCAGGTGGTGGTCACCGGCGACGCGCTGCGCGGCGAGGGCAAGGGGCTGGACGCGCTGCCGGTGCCGATCTCCTGCCCGGGCTTCGATTCCGCGCCGTATTTCACCGCCACCTGCTGCGTCAGCCGCGATCCCGACACCGGCATCCAGAACATGGGCACCTACCGCGCCGGGCTGAAGGCGTCGGACCGGCTGGCGGTGAAGTTCTTCGTCAACATGCGCCAGGGCGGCTACTACCACTGGCAGCAGTACCGGGCGCGGGGCGAGCGCATGCCGTTCGCCGTGGTGCTGTCCTGTCCGCCGGCGCTGGCCTATGTCGGCCCGCTGAAGATGCCCTACGGGGTGGACGAGGTCGCCGTCGCCGGCGGGGTGGTCGGCGCGCCGATCCGCGTCGTGAAGGCGAAGACCGTGGAGCTGATGGTGCCGGCGGATGCGGAGATCGTGGTCGAGGGCTTCATCGAGCCCGACATGCTCGAGCCCGAGGCCCCGTTCGGCGAAAGCCACGGCCATGTGAACACCGAGGAATACAACTTCATCATGGAGGTGACGGCGATCACCCGGCGCAAGGACGCCGTGCTGTCGACCATCATCAGCCAGGTGACGCCGAGCGAATCGTCGGTCATCAAGCGCGTCGCCTACGAGCCCAAGCTGCTCGCCCATCTGCGCGACCATCTCGGCATCAAGGGCGTCAGGCGGGTCTCGATGCACGAGCCGCTGACCAATATCCGCCGCGTGCTGTTCGTGGTGTTCGAGCGCGGCGTGCCTGTCACCGAGATCTGGCGCGCGCTCTACGGCGCGTCCTCGCTGGATTCGTCCTGGGGCAAGTACGTCATCGCGGTGAACGAGGACATCGATCCCGATAACGGCGACGCCGTGCTCTGGGCGATGGCCTACCGCGCCAACCCCGCGCTGGACGTCGAGATCCTGCGCCACCGCGACCGCGGCCACGGCCCGGCGCTGCAGCGCGGCGACGGCCAGGACGCGACCATGCTGATCGACGCGACGCTGAAGGCCGACATGCCGCCAGTGGCGCTGCCGAAGAAGGAATACATGGAGCGCGCGAAGGCGCTGTGGGAGAAGCTCGGCCTGCCCGCGCTCAAGCCCGAGGCGCCGTGGTTCGGCTATTCGCTGGGCGACTGGTCGGAGGAATGGGACGCGATGGCGAAGCGCGCCGCGGAAGGCCATTACCTGGAGAACGGGCGGCGCAGCGCGCAGCTCCGCCGCAACGACGTCGCGCCGAACACATCGATACGCGACGTCCCGGACGCGAAGAGGGACATATGACCGATACAGCGGGGCCGCTCCGCATCGCGCTCGACCTCGACGGCGCCGCGCTCGACCTGAACGCCGAGGGCGGGCCGCGGCTGATGGGCACCGAATGCACGGAATGCGGCCAGCGGGTCTTCCCGCCGACCGATGTCTGCCCGGGATGCATGTCGGAATCGGTCCGCCCGCTGGCGCTGTCGCGCCGCGGCATGCTGTATTCCTACTCCGTCGTCCACGCCGCGCCGAAGGGCTGGTCGCTGCCCTATATCGCCGCCTATGTCGACCTGCCCGACGGGGTGCGCGTCTTCGCCCATGTCGTGGAGGCCGACCCGGCGGCGCTGAAGATGGATTCGCCGGTCACGCTGACGGTCGCGACGCTGGGCATTGACGCCGACGGCGCGCCGATGGAAGGCTTCGCGTTCAAACCCGAGGGAGGCGCCTGATGCGCGAGGTTGCGATCATCGGGGCGGGGCTGATCCCCTTCGGCAAGTATCCGGAGAAGACGCTGCACGACATCGCCTGGCCGGCGGTGAAGCAGGCGATCGAGGATTCCTCCGTGCCCAGGAAGGACATCGAGGCCGTCTGGTGCGGCACCGCGCTGGGCGGGATGATGGCCGGGCAGCGCATCCTGAAGAAGCTCGGCATCACCGGCCTGCCCATCGTCAACGTGGAGAATGCCTGCTCGTCCTCTTCCAGCGCGTTCCGCGAGGCATGGACCGCCGTCGGCGCCGGGCTCCACGACGTCGCGCTGGTGATCGGGGTGGAGAAGCTGACCAAGTTCGGCGGCGGTACGCTGCCGCTGGAACGGGAGGACTGGGAGGTCGCCCACGGACTGGTCATGCCCGCGCTCTACGCCATGCGCGCGCGGCGCTACATGTTTGAGTACGGCCTGACCGAGGACCAGCTCGCCGGCGTCGCGGTGAAATCCCGCCGCCACGGCGCGCTGAACCCCGACGCCCAGATGCGCAAGCCCACGACGGTCGAGGAGGTGAGGCAGGCCCGCCCGGTGGCGGAGCCCTTCACCCTGTTCCACTGCTGCCCGTCCGGCGACGGCGCGGCCGCGGTCGTCATCTGCGCCGCGTCGAAGGCCGCGCAGTACGGGGCGAAGACGCCGATCAGGGTGATGGGATCGGAGCTCAACTCCGGCCGCTACATGACCGGGTTCCGCGACATGACCACGCCGGAGATCACCGTCCGCGGCGCGAAGCAGCTTTACGAGGAAGCGGGCATCGGGCCGGAGGACGTGGACCTCGCCGAGGTGCACGACGCCTTCACCATCGCCGAGCTGATGTATTACGAGGCTCTGGGCTTCTGCGGCAAGGGCGAGGCCGCCCGGCTGCTGGAGGACGGCGAGACCTCGCTCGGCGGACGCAT
>WHUE01000071.1:0-10091 GCA_009377375.1 Alphaproteobacteria bacterium
CGCCTGATTGCCGGCACCGGGCTCAAGCTGTCGCAGCTGATCAAGGACGACAAGGACTCCGGCGCCGGCGGGCCGTTCATCCCGGTGGTCGCGGGCGAGGAGAACGCAGCGTCGGGAGGCGGCGTCGAGACATTCGACCGTCAGCTCGCGCGCTGGGAGCAGATGCAGAATCTGGTGAAGCAGCTTCCGCTCGTCGCGCCGATGCACCATTACCGGGTCACCAGCAACTACGGCCGGCGCAGCGACCCGATCAACGGCAAGTCCGCGCGGCACGACGGGATCGACCTGACCGGTCCGATCCGCTCGCCGATCTACGCGACGGCGCCTGGCAAGGTTGTGTTCAGCGGCTGGAAGGGCGGCCTCGGGCGGCTGATCGAAATCGACCATGGCAATGGCATAAGGACACGCTACGCTCACCTCCGGCGCATTCATGTAAAGCGTGGCCAGCAGGTTGAGTTCGGGCAGAAGATCGGCCAGCTCGGCAGTTCCGGCCGCAGCACCGGCCCGCATGTCCATTACGAGATTACCGTACGCGGCAAGAACGTCGACCCCGAGAAATTTCTCAAGGCAGGCAGAGATGTTTTCAAAGGATAAGAAGGACGGCGGCGCCAAGCGCAAGGCGGCTCCGCCGACTATCATCAGCGCCGATCTTCGCGTCAACGGCAACGTCATCAGCGATGGGGAAATCCAGATCGACGGCATCGTCGACGGGGACGTCCGCAGCAACAAGCTGAGCGTCGGCCAGACCGGGCGCATCAAGGGTGCGGTGACGGCGGATCGCATGCTCGTGCGCGGCCGCATCGTCGGCGAGATCCGCGCGCGGACGATCACCCTTGCCGCGACGGCGCGGGTCAAGGGCGACGTCCTGCACGAAACGCTGACGATAGAGCCGGGGGCGCAGCTCGAAGGGCACTGCCGGCCGATGGAGTCGGTCAAGCAGATCGAGGGATCGTCGTCGGTCGAAGGCGGAATCAACCTCGTCGTCAGAGACGGCACTCCGACCCGCTCCAGCGGTCTCTGACGGCAGGCCTCAGCCGATCGCGCGCGCGAAGGCGGCGGCATCGACGTTGCCGCCCGAACACAGCACTACGGCGCACTTGCCGCGCGCGTCGATGCGGCCCGACAGCAGCGCCGCTAGGGCGATGGCGCCGCCGGGTTCCAGCACCAGCTTCAGGTGACGAAAGGCGAAGGCCATGGCCTTCGCCGTGTCCGCATCGGGCACCGCCATGCCGCCGGCCAGCAGCCGCCGGTTGATGGGGAAGGTGATCTCCCCCGGCCTGGCGACCAGCAGCGCATCGCAGAACGAAGCCGCGCCGGGGGAATTGCCTTCGCGCGTGCCGGATCGCAGCGAGCGGGTCGTGTCGTCGAAGCCTTCCGGCTCCACGGCATGGATCGCCGCGCCTGGAAAGCGCGCCTTGACCACGGTCGCTACCCCGGCGACCAGCCCGCCGCCGCTGCACGGCACCAGCACGATATCCGGCACGGCGTCGATCGCCGCCGCCTGATCGGCGATTTCCAGCCCCGCGGTTCCCTGGCCGGCGATGATGAAGGGATCGTCGAACGGGGGCACCAGCGTCGCGCCGCGCGCGGCTGCCAGTGTGGCGCCGATTTCTTCGCGCGATTCCCGCAGCCGGTCGTAGGTCACGATCTCCGCCCCGTGGGCGCGGGTCGCCTCGATTTTCATCGCGGGGGCGTCGGCCGGCATGACGATGGCCGCCGGCGCGCCCAGCAGCCTCGCCACCGCAGCGACCGCCTGGCCGTGATTGCCCGACGAATAGGCGACGACGCCGCCCTTCAGCGCCGCCGCGTCGAGCCGGCTGATGCGGTTCCACGCACCACGGAACTTGAACGATCCGGTGCGCTGCAGGCTCTCGGCCTTGATCAGCACGCGGGCGCCGGCGATCTCGCCGGCGGCGGGACACTCCAGCAGCGGCGTGCGCACGGCGACGCCGTCCAGCCGCCTCGCTGCATCGGCGATATCGGCTGCGGTTACGGCCGGGACGTCAGAGGGCGGCAAGGAAGGCATCGATGGCAGCACGCGGTTCGGGTTCGTCGAGGGTGGGCACGTGGCCGGCGCCCGGCACGGTGACGCGGGCGAGGTCCGGCTTTTCCCGCGCCATTCTATCGAAGCAGTCCTGCGACAGCATTTCCGATTTCTCTCCCCGCACGGCCAGCACCGGCAGCCGGCGGACCGCCCGGTACAGGGTCCAGAACGGCTTCGGCGTCGGCGCCATCCGCAGCAGCCGCGCCAGGGCGGGATCCCAGTCGATATGCAGCCGCCCGTCCTGCCCTTCCTTCCATGTATTCCGGGCGGCGGGCTCCCAGGCCGCCTTGTTCTGGAAAACGAGGCCAGGAAACATCGCGCGTAGCGCCGGAACCGCCTGGTCCCATCCGGACAGCGGGTGATCGCGGCCTATGACGTCGAGCAATTGCGCATAGGGGCTGGTTTCGATGTCGGGACCGATGTCGTTCATCACCAGCCCTGCCAGCGCCGTGGGCATGGCGGCGGCGAGTCCCAGCCCGAGCAGCCCGCCGAACGACGTGCCGATGACGATGCAGCGGTGCACCCCGGCGACGGCCAGCAGGTGGGCGATGTCGTTGAGCACCGTTTCCGGCCGGTAGTTGCGCCAGTCGGGGTCGTATCCGGACCGGCCGCGCCCGCGATAGTCGGGGCACAGCACCCGTCGCGTGGCCGAAAGCCGGCGGGCAAGCGAGGCGTAGTCCTTGCCGTTGCGGGTCAGCCCGGGCAGGCACAGCACCGGTAATGGGTCCGACTGCGTCTCGCCATAGTCGCGCCAGAACAGCGAGAGCCCGTCCTGGGCCGAAAACCGCCGCTCGCGCGGAGACGCGGAGCCGGCCCCGCCGTTCACAGACCGAGCAGCGCCGGAAGCTCCGCCAGGGAGCCGACCGTGGTCGAGGGTGCGAACGGCAGGCGTTCGACCGGCGCACCGGCGCGGTTCACCCAGACCGTGCGGAAACCGTAGGAGCCGGCGCCGGCGATGTCCCAGCCGTTGGCCGACATGAAGGATATCGCGTGCGGCGGCAGGTCGAACGCATCCGCGGCCAATTGGTAGACCGACGGGTGCGGCTTGAAGATGCGCACGGCCTCGACCGAAAACACGGCGTCGAGCAGCGGCGTCAGCCCGGCGCTGCCCGCCGCCGACTGCAGCATCTCCGGCGCGCCATTGGACAGGATCGCGGTGCGCATGCCCGCGGCGCGCAGCGCTTCCAGCGCGGGCGCCGCATCCGGGTAGGCGGGCAGGGCGCGGTAGAGTCCCATCAGCTCGTCGGCCACGCCCTCGTCACGAATGCCGGCGGCGGCGAGGGCGTAGTCCAGCGCCTCTCCGGTCACCTGCCAGAAATCGGCGTGCCGCCCCATCAGGCTGCGCAGCCACGTGTATTCGAGCTGCTTCCGCCGCCACAGCGCGTTGACGCGGTCGGCGGGCTCTCCCAGCCGGTCGCGCAACGTCTCCACCGCGGAATTGAAATCGATCAGCGTACCGTATGCGTCGAAGACGCAGGCGCCGACGCCTGCGCGCTTTTCCTCGTTCATCCCGTCTCCCGACCGCCGGCGCAGGCGGCGCCTGTCATCGCCCGCGGGTCGCCGCCTTTTCACGCTCCAGCAGCGCGAAGCGCGGCAGCCCGAGCCGCTGGCGATAGACCTGAAGGTTCTCCAGCACCCGCTGCACGTAGTTGCGGGTTTCTCCGTAGGGGATCATCTCTATCCAGTCGATCAGGTCAACATCTTCCGTGCGCGGGTCGCCGTTGGTCCGCATCCACCGGGCCACGGCGGAGGGTCCCGCGTTGTAGGCGGCGATGGCCAGCACATAGGACCCGTTGTAGCGCGCGATCAGGCGGGCCAGATAGGCGCGGCCGAGCTCCATGTTGTAGGCGGGATCGCTGGTGAGCTTGCTGCTCGAAAACCGCGTCCTGGTTTCGCGCGCCATCGCCCGGGCCGTGGCGGGCATGAGCTGCATCAGGCCGCGCGCGCCGGCCGGACTTTCGGCGTCGGATTCGAAGTTGCTCTCCTGCCTGGCGACCGATAGCAGCAGCGCGCGCTCCGGCTCGCCGTCCGGCAGGCTGATCAGCGGATAGCCGAGCTCGACCAGCTGCACGCCCGCGCGGTAGCCCTCGCGGGCGATGACGACGCCGATATCGGTCCGATCCACTTCCAGCGCCAGCCGGCCGGCCAGCGCGCGCCGCTCGGGCGTGCCCTCCTTGCGCGCGATGTGAGCGAGAAAGGGGCGCAGCAGGGCCGCCTGTCCCAGCTCATGCAGCCGGTAGACGACCTGCACCAGCTCGTCCCGGTTGAAGGCGGCGATGTGGCTGTCGCTCGGCCGAGGATCGGCCGCCGGGGGGGTGGGAACGAAACTCTCGCCCAGCCGGACCGCCGCGAGCTGGCCGTAATAGGTGGTGTCGTGGGCGGCCGCCCGCTCGTACCATTCTGCAGCCTTTTCGCCCTCTTCCCTGGCGTCGTAGGCGCGCCCCGCCCAGTACGCCGCGCGCGCGCGGCTGATCGGATAGCGCACGGCGTCGTACAGGGTCTCGAAATGCCGTGCTGCGACCTTGCGGTCGTTCAGGAAGCGCAGCGCGATCCATCCCGCCAGGAACTCCGCCTCCGCGTGGCGTTGGGCGGAGTCCGGGCTCAACCCGTGCTCGCTGGCGACGCGGTAGGCGTCGCTCATATAGCCATTCCGCACCAGGGTGCGCGCGATGACCGCACGCTCGGTCCACCAGCGTTCGGGGTTGACGAGGTCCTTGGGCGCCCGGCGAAGAATCTCCAGCGCCTCGTCGTCGCGGCCCTTTATCCGGCGCCAGCGCGCGCGCTCGTACATGAAGCCCGCGTCGGACCATTGAAGCGTCTCGGGCACCCGCCGGACGGCGCTGTCGACTCCACCGGAGACCGCCCTGAGCCGCATCCGAGCGACGGCGACAGGCCGGTAGGCCGCGTCGACGCGGCCAAGCATGCGTTCGGCCTGGTGGCTGTTCCCGCGCCAGAGCAGGTCGTCCAGCCGTGCCATGTGGTCGGCTTTCGTCAGTATCTTGCCGTGCCGACGCAGGAAGGCGCTTTCCTGGGGGCGACCGAAATTGCCCTCGATCCAGGCGCGGCGGAGCGTGTCTTGCGCCTCCTCTTTGCGGCCCAGCGCCAGCAGTGCTTCGCCGAGCGCGACCCGCGCCTCGGTGGTGGTCGGGGGATGGCTGGCGAACCAGGCGACGAGTGTGCTGGCGGGTGTGGCGGCGGTGATCGCCTCCTCGGCCCGGAGCCGCAGCGTGCGCTGGCTGGGCCAGTCCGGGTTCCGTTCGATGAACCGCGTGATCTCATCGAAGGAGGCTGTGTTGCGGCGGACGGTCAGCTCCATCCAGGTGATCACCTTGGCCGGCAGCCGGTCCTTCGCACGCGCTGCGATGCCGCGGGCGCGTTTCCAGTTTCCCTGGGCGACGGCGGCGAACGCGTGGGCGTAGGCCCTGACATCGTCGTCGGCGAGCAGGCCGGCGGGAGCGGTCGCCGGGCCGGCGAGGAGCGATACGGCCAGCGCAAGCGCCGCCGTAATCCGACGCGCCGATCGGGCCGGCGCGCGAAATGTCGCAGTGAAGATGGTCATGGCGTTGCCGGACATCAGTCCTGTCTCGCTTCGCCGACTGTAAATTGCCGCGCGCCCGGCGGCAAGCGGCGCGACGCGTCTTGCCCGCCGGATACGGGCGGTCTATGGTGCCCTGCGCGGCACAGCTTGCAACCAGAACCTTTAATTATTCGCGTATTTGCGGAGGCGATGATGTTCCAGGGGTCCATCTGCGCGCTGATCACGCCCTTTCGGGACGGCGCGGTCGACGAGAAGCGCTATGAGGACTTCGTCGAGTGGCAGATCGGCCAGGGCACAGACGGCGTCGTGCCCTGCGGCACCACCGGCGAGTCTCCCACGCTGAGCCATGACGAGCACCGGCGCGTGGTGGAGATTTGCATCGGCGTGGCCGCGGGGCGCGTGCCGGTGATCGCCGGCACGGGCTCCAACTCGACCGCCGAGGCCGTCGAGCTGACCCGCCACGCCAAGGAGGCCGGCGCCGACGCGGCGCTGGTGGTCACGCCGTACTACAACAAGCCGACCCAGGAAGGGCTCTTCCGCCATTTCAAGGAGATCAACGACGCCGTCGACCTGCCGGTGATCATCTACAACATCCCCGGCCGGTCGGTGATCGACATGACGGTGGAGACGATGGTGCGGCTGTCGAAGCTGCCCAACATCGTCGGCGTCAAGGACGCCACCGCGCAGGTCGCTCGCGCGACGACGCAGAAGCTCGCCATCGGCGCGGATTTCTGCCAGCTCTCCGGCGAGGACATGACCCAGATCGGCTTCCTCGCGCAGGGGGGGCACGGCTGCATTTCCGTCACCGCCAACGTCGCTCCGAAGGAGATGGCGGAGATGCACGCCGCCTGGCGCGCCGGGGATCTGGGCCGCGCTCAGGGGCTCAACGACCGGCTTATGCCGCTGCATATTGATCTGTTCTGCGAATCCAGCCCCGGCCCGGTGAAATACGCCACCAGCCTGATCGGCAAGTGCGGCGCCGAGACGCGGCTGCCGCTCTGCGAGATTTCCGACGCCAGCAAGAAAAAGGTCGAGGCGGCGATGAGGTCGGCAGGCCTGCTCAACTGAACGGCGGGCGGGCTTCGACATGGCCAGGAAGCCGGTGCCGGAAGGCCGCATCGCGGTCCAGAACCGCAAGGCGCGCTTCGATTACTCGATAGAGGATTCGTTCGAGGCCGGCATCGTGCTGACCGGCAGCGAGGTGAAATCGCTGCGTTTGGGCCGCGCCAACATCGTCGAAAGCTACGCGACCGAGAAAGGGGGCGAGCTTTTCCTCGTCAATGCCCATATCAACGAATACAAGCAGGCCGGGCACGACAATCACGATCCGAAGCGGGCGCGCAAGCTGCTGCTCAACCGGCGGGAGATCGACCGGCTCGCGGCGGCGGTCGCGCGCGACGGCATGACGCTGGTGCCGCTGAAGATCTATTTCAACAACCGCGGCATCGCCAAGCTGGAGCTCGGCCTGGCCAAGGGCAAGCGCCAGTTCGAGAAGCGCGAGGCGACCAAGCAGCGCGAATGGGAACGGCAGAAGGCGCGCGTCATGCGCGACCGGGGATGACCGAAGGCGACGACACGGCACCGAAAGACCGCGAGAAGCTGATCCGCGCCAAGGAACAATGGGCGCGGGACGGCCGCCTGCTGACCGGCAGGCCGGGCGACCCCGCGCGCGATCGGTTGCCGCCGGGCCAGCGGCTGGTGACCGACTGGCCGGTGCTCGATCTCGGCGTGACGCCGCGCCCCGATCCGGAGAAATGGCGGCTGCGCGTGGACGGGCTGGTGGAGCGCGCGCTGATCCTCGACTGGCAGGAATTCCTCGGCCTGCCGCAGACGCACCTGACCACCGACATCCACTGCGTCACCGGCTGGTCGCGCTTCGACAACGCCTGGGAGGGCGTGACGGCGCGCGCGATCCTGGAGGCTGTGCGCCCCAAGGCCGACGCGCGCCACTGCATCTTCTACAGCCGCGACGGCTACACCACGAATGTCCGGCTCGACCGCTTCGCCGGCGAGGACGTGCTGCTCGCCCACCGCTGGAACGGCGAGGCGCTGACCGCGGAACATGGCGGTCCGGTCCGGGTGGTCATGCCGCGCTGGTATTTCTGGAAGAGCGCCAAGTGGCTGCGCCGCATCGAGATTTCCGCCGTCGACCGGCCGGGCTACTGGGAAGAGCGCGGCTACCACAACGACGGCGATCCCTGGACCGAAGAACGCTACAGCTAGGAAGGCAGGTTACCCCATGTCCGCTCATGATTTCTCCTTCACCTCCATCGACGGACAGCCGCTGAACATGGCCGATTTCAAGGGCAAGGCGGTTCTCGTGGTCAACACCGCCTCGCGGTGCGGGCTGACCCCGCAATATGCAGGGCTGGAGTCGCTCTGGCAGGGCTACCGGGACAAGGGGCTGGTGGTGCTCGGCGTGCCGAGCAACGATTTCGGCGAGCAGGAGCCCGGCGGCGAGTCCGAGATCAGGGAGTTCTGCGCCGCCAACTACCAGGTCAGCTTTCCGATGACGGCGAAATACCCGGTGACCGGCGGCGAGGCGCACCCGTTTTACAAATGGGCCGCCGATGTTGCGGGCGAGGGCGCCGCGCCGGCATGGAACTTCCACAAGTTCCTGATCGGCCCCGACGGCGCGCTCGCCGGGGTCTTTGGCTCCAAGGTCGCGCCCGACGACGCGGAACTGAAAAAGGAGATCGAGGCGACCCTGCCGGGGTGAGTCGCGAAGGGTCATTCCACGGTCATAATTTCGGCTATACTGACCCTGTAGTATGGCAACCCTGACAGTGTGAGTTTCACCCTGCGTTCGTTGTCCAGACCGGTACGAACCCACACAAATCGAGCGCGCCGCGGCAAGCCCGACGTCGAAAGACGCCGGGCTTTTTCGCGCGCCCGCTTCTGTCACGGCACTGCCCCGCGCCGCGGTCCGGCGCGGCCCCTTCAGCAAAACGGAGGTATTTTTGGGTAAGCGAGCGACGCGACGGACGACCAGACCCGATGCCAAGGTTCATGCGTTGTTTCCCGACGCCGGCGAGTGGGATCCCCTGACCGCGGGCGATGGCGACGACCGGCGCTACGTGCGCCACGTCAAGCCGAAGAGCGACAACCAGCGCCGGCTCATGGAGGCCCTGGAAGAGGGAACTGTGACGCTTGCTCTCGGCCCTGCCGGCACCGGCAAGACGTTCCTCGCCGTCGCCAAGGCGGTGGAGGCGCTGGAGGACGGGCGGGTGCAGCGCATCGTGCTGTCGCGCCCGGCGGTCGAGGCGGGCGAAAGCCTCGGCTACCTGCCGGGCGACCTGGAGGCGAAACTCCAGCCCTATCTGCGTCCGCTCTACGACGCGCTCAACCAGCGGCTCGGCGGCAAGCGGCTCAAGGCGCTGCTGGCCGAAGGCGCGATCGAGATCGCTCCGGTCGCCTACATGCGCGGGCGCACGCTGAGCAATTCCTTCGTCGTCATCGACGAGGCGCAGAACTGCACCTATGGGCAGATCAAGATGCTGCTCACCCGGCTCGGCTGGCAGTCGAAGCTGGTGCTGACCGGCGATCCGGAGCAGACCGACCTGCTGCCCGGCATCTCCGGGCTGGTGGATATCGCCAACCGGCTGGAAGCCGTGAGCGCCATCCGCATCATCCGCCTCGGCGACCAGGACGTGGTCCGCCATCCGCTGGTCGCGGAGATGCTGGGGGTTTTGTAGCGCCGCCACGTTGCATTGCAAAATCGGACGGTATAGCGTCTTCGAAGTCCCTGATCCTTCGGGGGCTTCACCTTTTTCTGGAGACCCATCCGATGAAGATGCGCAATATCCTTGCGCCCGCGATCGCACTGGCGGCGATCGCGTCCGCGCCCGCTTTCGCCGCCGATGCCAACGCGTTCAAGGACAAGACGATGAAAATCGTCATCCCCTATGGACCCGGCGGCACCTACGACCTCTACGGCCAGACCTTCGCCAGGCATCTCGGCCGCTTCCTGCCCGGCAATCCGAACGTGATCGTGGTCCACATGCCCGGGGCCGGCGGCTCCAAGGCGATGAACTGGGCTTTCAACGTGATGCCCAAGGACGGGCTGAACGCGATCACCCCGCTGGACAACTCGGTCATCAACCAGCTGATGCAGCCGGACAAGATGCGCTACGACGCGCGCAAGTACACCTGGCTGGGCTCGTCGAACCAGACCAACCTGGTCATGGTCATCCGCTCCGACACCGGCGTGACGTCGATGGCAGACATGAAGAAGAAGGAGATGATCGGTTCCGCCGCCGGCACGACCGACACCAGCTTTATCGGCTCGCGCCTCGCGGCCGGGCTGCTCGGCTTCAAGGTGAAGATGGTGCCGGGCTACAAGGGCTCCAACGCCGCGATCTTCGCCATCGAGCAGGGCGAAGCGCATTTCGCCATGTACAACTGGCTCGCCTGGGCCTCGCGCAACGCCTGGTTCAAGGGCGACAAGCCGTTCGTGCGGCCGATGCTGCAGATCGGTTTCTTCAAGGATCCCGACCTCGCGGCCGACGT
>WHUE01000071.1:10101-23010 GCA_009377375.1 Alphaproteobacteria bacterium
TGAAGGACCCGGAAGGGCGCAAGGTGGTCAACTTCATCGCCTCGCTCGGCGTGCTGGGGCGCGGGCTCGCCGTGCCGCCCGGCGTTTCCGACGACATGGTGAAGACGCTGCGCGCGGCCTACGACGCCATGAACGCGGACAAGACCTTCGCGGAGGACCTGAAGAAGCGCAGCCTGCGGCTGGTGCCCTCAAGCGGCGCGAAGATTCAGGAGATCGTGGTGGCGGCCGTCAACGGGGCGACGCCCGAGGTGGTGGCGAAGGCGCGCCAGATCATCTACGGCAAGTAATCCGGTCCGCCGGAGCTTCGGCGCGGCGGCCCCGTCCGGGGCCGCCGTCGTCGTTCCGGGCCGGCGCGCAGATGGTGACCGGTTACGTACCGTGCAGGCGGAACGGCGGCCCCGAAGAGTCAGCCCCGGCTTGCCCGATGGAGACGGCGTTCAGACAATCGCCCCGATCCCGGTGAAAACGTCCCGGAACATCGCCTCCGTCAGCCGGCCGGTATTCGTGTTGTAGCGGGAGCAGTGATAGCTGTCGGCGAGGATCGGTCCGCCGGGCAGGGCGTGCCGCGCGCCGTGCACGAATTTCCATGCGCTGGGTCTTTCGTTCAGCGCGGCCAGCACGGTGTTGTGCGAGATCAGCCCCAGCGACAGGATGACGCGCAGGTTCGGCATCGCTGCAATCTCCCCGGCGAGGAACGGCCGGCACGCCTTGATCTCGGATCCGACGGGCTTGTTTTCCGGCGGCACGCAGCGCACGCCGTTAGTGATCCGGCAATCCACGAGCTCCAGCCCGTCATCGGCCGCGCGGCCGTACCGGCCGCGCGCATAGCCGAACTCGATCAGCATGGCGTAGAGCAGGTCGCCGGCGTAGTCGCCCGTGAAGGGACGGCCGGTGCGGTTGGCGCCCCGCAGCCCGGGGGCGAGCCCGACGACCAGCAACCGCGCCTCGGCGGAACCGAAGGCGGGGACGGGGGCGTTATGCCAGTCGGGAAACAGTTGCGCGTTGTCATGTCTGAAGGCGGCCAGCCGCGGACACAGCAGGCAGTCCGGCGGCGGCTCCGGCGGCGTGGCGGCCAGGGGCTGCACGGGGTGGACGGGACGACCGGAAACGGGCGCCGGTCAGGCCGTCTCGAGAAACTCGTCCTCGTCCCCGTCGCCGTCCGTCCGCCCGCCATTCGCCGGGGTGGCTTGATGATGGTGGTCGTGCCGCGGCTGGCGGGCGATCATCTGCTCGAGCTCCGACAGCTCGATGAAGACGTCGGCCTGGCGGCGGAGCTCGTCGGCCACCATCGGCGGCTGCGAGCGGAACGTGCTGACGACCGTGACCCGCACGCCCTTGCGCTGCACCGCCTCCACCAGCCGGCGGAAATCGCCATCGCCGGAAAACAGCACGATATGGTCCAGATGCTCGGCCATCTCCAGCACGTCGATGGCGAGCTCCATGTCCATGTTGCCCTTGATCTTCCGGCGGCCGGCGGAATCGGTGAACTCCTTCGTCGGCTTGGTGACCATGGTGTAGCCGTTGTAATCCAGCCAGTCGACAAGGGGCCGGATCGGCAGGTACTCCTGGTCCTCCATCAGCGCGGTATAGTAGTAGGAGCGGACGAGCTGGCCCTTGGCGGAAAACAGTTCAAGCAACCGCTTGTAATCGATGTCGAAACCCAGTGCGCGGGCCGCGGCATACAGGTTCGAACCGTCGATAAACAGCGCGATTTTTTCCTGGGGATAGAAATTCATAATACAAACCCGGTCCTTGAATGAGTCCGGGACCCGCTATGGCATTCGACGCGGAACCTGCCCGCACGGGTCCAGACTGGATGCAACCCTTCGCCATAACCCTTGCGCAGGATCACGGCGACGCCCTAAGTCAAATATTATGCGCGCAATCCTGTGACAAGGGCGCGACCGACAAAAGGCTCCGTTAAGTATATGATTTTTTTGGGTCTCGGCGCAAATCTGCCCAGTGCTGAATTCGGCGCGCCGCGCGAGACCTGCGAGGCAGCGCTCAACCTGATCGAAAAGCGCGGTATTTCGGTCCTGCGACGGTCGCGCTGGTGGCGGACCGCGCCGCTGCCCGCCGGGCCGCAGCCTTGGTTCGTCAACGGCGTCGCGGAGATCGAATCGGCGCTGGAACCGGACGCGCTGCTGCAGGTCCTGCATGCGCTGGAAGCGGAGGCGGGAAGGGTGCGCGGCGTCTCCGGCGCGGCGCGGCCGCTGGACCTCGACCTTCTGGCCTATCACGACCTGGTCCGCGATCCGGCTGCAGGGGCCGTTGTGCCCCATCCGCGCATGACGGAACGGGCCTTTGTGCTGCTGCCTCTGGCGGAGCTGGCCCCCCGCTGGACCGACCCGCGGAGCGGGATACCGATCGCGGAGCTGATCGCCCGGCTGCCGCCCGGACAGGATTGCCGCCCGCTGGAGGACGGGACCGCCAAATCTTGACTTTCGATCAAGGGGTTACGATTTCTTGCTTTTGCGGCGCGTCAGCCCTTATAGTGCGCCAAATTTCTCACCCGGGAGACCACAATATGGCCCGTGTTACGGTTGAAGACTGCGTACAGAGAGTGCCGAACAGGTTCGAGCTCGTCATGCTTGCCGCCCAGCGTGCGCGCGAGCTGTCGGTGGGCGCGCCGCTGACGGTGGACCGCGACAACGACAAGAACCCCGTCGTAGCGCTGCGCGAGATCGCGGACGACACAATCAAGGCCAAGGATCTCGAGGAAGACCTCATCCAGGGGCTGCAGAAGCACGCCGACACCGACGATCCGGAGGAGGAGGCTGCCGAGTTGCTCGCCGTGGAGGAGGAGCTGGAAGCCACCGCCGAAGCCGAGGCGCTGCTGCGCGAGGCGTCCGAGATGCATGGGGTCGCGAACGAAGCCCCCGCTGCGGATTCCGGTGACGAAGAAGACGACGACGAAGACGAAAGCAGCTTCGAGGACGTCGACGATACCGAACTGGACAAGGACGGCTGACGCCTGCGCAGCCTTTCCGCCGCCGTGGCGACCGGGGAGGGTGCAGGCGCCCTCCGCTGGCTGTCCGCCGTGCGTGATACGCGATGATCCGCCAGCTTGATCTGGTCGAACGGGTTAAAAGCTACGATCCCCGGGCTGACGAGGACGCGCTGAACCGCGCCTACGTGTTTTCCATGAAGGCCCATGGCTCGCAGCTCCGGGCCTCCGGCGATCCCTATTTCTCCCACCCGCTGGAAGTCGCCGGAATCCTCACCGAGCTCAAGCTCGACAGCGACTCCATCGTCACCGGCCTGCTGCACGACACCGTGGAAGACACGGTGGCGACGCTGGAAGAGATCGAGGCGATGTTCGGCGACTCGGTGGCCCGGCTGGTCGACGGCGTGACCAAGCTGTCGCAGCTCGAGCTGCAATCGGTCGATACCCGCCAGGCGGAGAACTTCCGAAAGCTCCTGCTGGCGACCTCCCGGGATATCCGCGTGCTGCTGGTCAAGCTGGCCGACCGGCTGCACAACATGCGTACGCTGCAGTACATCAAGAGCCCGGAAAAGCGCCAGCGCATCGCGCGCGAAACGATGGAAATCTACGCGCCGCTCGCCGAACGCATCGGCATGCAGCGGATCAAGGACGAGCTCGAGGATCTCTGCTTCATCGCGCTGTACCCGGAGGCGCGCGACACGATCATCGCCCGGCTCGATTTCCTGCGCGAGAAGGGCCAGGACCACCAGCTCACCAGCAAGATCGCGGGCCAGCTGCGGAGCACGCTGGCCGAAAACGGCGTGATCGCGGATGTCGCCGGGCGCGAGAAGCGGCCCTACTCCATATGGCGCAAGATGCAGCGCCAGAAGGTGGAGTTCGCCCAGCTTTCCGACATCATGGCGTTTCGCATCCTCGTCGAGGAGCCGGCCGAGTGCTACCGCGCGCTCGGCGTCGTGCATACGCACTATTCCTGCGTGCCCGGCCGGTTCAAGGACTATATTTCGACCCCCAAGCGCAACGGCTACAAGTCCCTGCACACGGTCATCATCGGTCCCGAACAGCGTCGTATCGAGGTGCAGATCCGGACCCCCGACATGCACGAGATCGCCGAGTACGGCGTCGCGGCGCACTGGCAGCACAAGCAGACGACGGGGCATAAGGACGGCCCGGAATACCGCTGGCTTCGCGAGCTGCTGGACATCCTCGACCATGCCGTCGCGCCGGACGAATTCCTGGAGCACACCAAGCTCGACCTGTTTCAGGACCAGGTTTTCTGCTTCACCCCGAAAGGCGAGCTGATCGCGCTGCCGCGCGGCGCGACCCCGGTCGATTTCGCCTACGAGGTCCATTCGGAAGTCGGCAACGCCTGCGTCGGCGCGCGGGTCAACGGCCGCGTGGTGCCGCTGCGCGAACAGCTGAACCACGGCGACCAGGTGGAGATCATCACGGCCGAGCCGGGCTCGCCGTCGCCCGAATGGGAAAAGTTCGTCGTCAGCGGCAAGGCCCGGGCGGCGGTGCGCCGCTTCATCCGCACCAAGCAGAAGACGGAGTACCGCCGGCTGGGCGAGGCGATCCTGCGCAAGGCCTTCCTCGATTCCGGTTACGAGCCGACCGACGCCGCCCTGATCCCCGTCCTCGACCGGTTCCACGCCGTCTCGATCGAGGATCTGCATGTCGCCGTCGGGGCAGGGCACTGCAACGGGCCGGAAATCGTGGGAGCGGTGCTCGAAGGACCGTCGGCCAAGGACGCGAAGCCGGTGGCCAGGGGAAAACGCGGCCTGGGCCGCGGCAGGAAGAGCAAGGCCGCCGGGCCGGGACGCGGCGACGGCGGCGATGTGGGCGTGCCCATCCGCGGGCTGATTCCGGGCATGGCTCTGCATTACGCGAATTGCTGTCATCCGCTGCCGGGCGACCGCATCGTCGGCATCATCACCCCCGGCAAGGGCGTTGCCGTCCACACCATCGACTGCGAAACGCTGGACAGCTTCCATGAGACGCCGGAACGCTGGCTGGATGTGTCCTGGGATCTGGGACCCGAGGAAGAGCGGGTTTTCGTCGGCCGGCTGCACGTCGTGGTCGCCAACGCGCCGGGCGGGCTTGCCAACCTGGCCACCGTGGTCGCGCGTCACAACGGCAACATCACCAACCTGAAGATCACCAACCGCTCGGCGGATTTCTTCACCTTTGCCGTCGATATCGAGGTGCGCGACAATCGCCACCTGAACGAGATCGTCGCCGTGCTGCGCGCCGTGCCGGAGGTCAGCTCCGTCGAGCGCGGCTGGAACTGACGGGGGAGGGCGGGGCATGACCGAAAAGCTGCGTCTTGGCGTCAACATCGACCATGTGGCGACCATACGGAACGCCCGCGGCGGCCTGCATCCCGATCCGCTGCGCGCCGCACGCATGGCGGAGGCTGCGGGCGCCGACGGCATCACCGCCCATCTGCGAGAGGACCGGCGCCATATCGGCGACGAGGACATCGTGCGCCTCAGCCGCGAGATCGCGCTGCCGCTGAACCTGGAAATGGCGGCGACGCCGGAGATGCTGGAGATTGCGCTGCGGCACAGGCCGCACGCCGCCTGCATCGTGCCGGAGAAGCGCGAGGAGCGCACCACGGAGGGCGGGCTGGATGTCGCCGGCGGGCGCGCGACGCTGGAGCGCTGCGTGGGCGCGCTGAGCGGCGCGGGCATCCGCGTCTCGCTGTTCGTCGAGCCGGAGCCCGCCCATCTGGACATCGCCCACAGCCTCGGCGCGCCGGTGGTTGAGCTGCACACCGGGTCGTACTGCCTGGCGGCGCCCGGAAAGGCGCGCGGGGCGGAGCTCGACCGCATCCGTCGTGCCGCCGCGCATGCTGCGGAGATCGGTCTCGAATGCCATGCCGGGCACGGGCTCGGCTTCGACACGGTCGGCCCGGTGGCCGCGATCCGCAGCATCGTCGAGCTGAATATCGGCCATTTCCTGATCGGCGAGGCGATCTTCGGCGGGCTGGAAAGCGCGATCAGGCAGATGCGGGCGCTGATGGACAACGCCCGCGCCGACGCCAACGGCGCGCGCAGCGCGTGACGGCCCGGCGCCCATGATCCTCGGCATCGGCAGCGACCTGATCGACATCCGCCGCGTCGAGCGCGTTCTGGAGCGCTATGGCGACCGCTTCGTGAACCGCGTATTCACCGCGGTCGAGCGCGAGAAATCCGAACGCCGCCCCAACCCCGCCGAAAGCTATGCCAAGCGCTACGCGGCCAAGGAGGCCTGCTCCAAGGCGCTGGGCACCGGGTTCCGCAGCGGCGTCTTCTGGCGCGACATGGGGGTGGTCAACCTGCGCTCCGGCCAGCCGACCATGACGCTGACCGGCGGTGCGCTGAAGCGGCTGCAGGAGATCACCCCGGACGGCATGGAAGCGCGCATCGACATCAGCCTGACCGACGAGCCGCCCATGGCCGAGGCGATGGTCATTATCACCGCCGTGCCCCGGGGCGGGTGATGGCGCCCGCCCCCCGGCGGATGTCGGCCATTCGCCGCTTGACTTGGCGGGGCCACGCTGGCTTGATCGGGCGGTTGTGCGGCCCGGATTCGCCAAAGAACAATTACTAAACAAATAGTTAGAATGTTATTTTAATGAAAGAGACGAAGTCTGGCGGCCTGTGGGACACGATCAAGACGATCGTCTACGCGGTCCTGATCGCGCTGTTCATCCGCACCGTGGCCTACGAGCCGTTCAACATCCCCTCCGGCTCGATGATCCCCACGCTGCTGGTCGGCGACTACCTGTTCGTCTCCAAGTTCTCCTACGGCTACAGCCGGCATTCGCTGCCGCTGAGCCTGCCGCTGATACCGGGTCGGGTCCTCATGGACCCGCCGGAACGGGGCGATGTCACGGTTTTCAAGCTGCCCAGCGACAACCGTACCGACTACATCAAGCGCATCATCGGCCTCCCCGGCGACCGCATCCAGATGAAGCAGGGACGGCTGTGGATCAACGGGGAGATCGTGGCGCGCCAGCGCATCGAGGATTTCGTGGAGCCGGTCGGCGAGGGGCGCTTCCAGCGCATCGCGCAATTCGTCGAGACGTTGCCGGGCGGCCGCAAGCACCGTATCCTCGAGTACAGTGACGATCGCGAGCTGGACTCCACGCCGCTCTTTACCGTTCCGGCCGGGCATTATTTCGCGATGGGCGACAACCGCGACAATTCGCTCGATTCCCGGGTCGCCAGCCGTCCGGGCGTCGGCGGAGTCGGTTTCGTGCCGGCCGAGAACCTGGTGGGGCGGGCGGAAATCCTGTTTTTCTCCACCGACGGCAGCGCGCGATGGTGGGAGCCGTGGCAATGGATCCAGGCGGCGCGGTTCAACCGCTTCTTCCGGACCGTGCGCTGATGCCGGCGGACGCGGACAGCCGCGATACCCTCGCCGACCGCCTCGGCCACCGTTTCAACCGCCCCGAACTGCTGGACACCGCGCTGACCCACGCCAGCATGGGCATGGCCCGCCGGCGCGACACCTATCAGCGGCTGGAGTTCCTCGGGGACCGGGTGCTCGGGCTCGCGATGGCCGACCTGCTGATGCGCCGCTTTCCCGACGAGTCCGAAGGCGACCTCGCCCGCCGCTATGCGCGGCTGGTCGATGGCCGCAGCCTGGCGGAGGTGGCGGAATCCGTCGATCTCGGCATCTGGCTGCGGATGAGCGACGGAGAGGCCGCCACGGGATCGCGCGACAACCCGGCCATTCTGGCGGATGCCATGGAGGCGGTGATCGGCGCGATCTATCGCGACGCGGGGCTGGACATCGCGGCCCAGGTCATTGCGCGGCTGTGGGAAGGCATGCTGGACCGGCAGGATGAGCCGCCGACCGATCCGAAGACCGCCCTGCAGGAATGGGCCCAGGCCCAGGGGCGGGCGCTGCCCGACTACCGCACGCTCGGCCGCACCGGGCCGGACCACGCGCCGCGCTTCACGGTGGAGGTCGAGGTTTCCGGGCTGCGTCCGGTCCGCGCCGAAGGCGGCTCGCGCCGCGCCGCGGAGCGCGCGGCGGCGGCGGCCGCGCTGGCGGCCATTGCGTCGGGGGACGGCGGCGATGGCGGCTGAGACGGAAGCGACCCCGACGCGCTGTGGCTATATCGCGCTGGTCGGCGCGCCGAACGCGGGCAAGTCCACGCTGATGAACCGGCTGATGGGGACCAAGGTCTCCATCGTCACGCCCAAGGTTCAGACCACGCGGACGCGCATCATCGGCGTCCTGGTGCAGGGCGCCGCCCAGCTCGTCTTCGTCGACACGCCGGGCATCTTCGCGCCCCGGCGGCGGATGGAGCGCGCGATGGTCGCCGCCGCGTGGAGCGGCGCGGCGGACGCCGACGTCGTGGTGCTGCTGGTGGATGCCGAGCGGGGCATCACCGAGGACGTGCGGCGCATCGTCGAGGGGCTGAAGAAATCCGGGCGGCCCGCCGTGCTGGCGCTCAACAAGATCGACGCCGTGCGGCGCGACTCCCTGCTCGCGCTGGCCGATACGCTCAACCGCGACGGCGTCTTCTCCAAGATCTACATGATCTCGGCGCTGACCGGCGACGGGGTGACGGACATGCTGCCGGCGCTGGCCGCGAAGCTGCCGGCGGGGCCGTGGCTCTATCCCGAAGACCACCTGACCGATATGAACGACCGGCTGTTCGCCGCCGAGATGACCCGCGAGCAGCTTTTCCTGAAGCTCCGCCAGGAGCTGCCCTACGCGCTGACGGTGGAGAGCGAGGAATGGGAGGAGCGCAAGGACGGCTCCGTCGCCATCCGCCAGGTGATCTTCGTCGAGCGAGAAAGCCAGCGCGCCATCGTGCTGGGGAAAGGCGGCGTGACGATCAAGTCCGTCGGCGCCGCCGCGCGGCAGGAGTTGGAAGCGCTGTGGGAGCGCCGGGTGCATCTGTTCCTGTTCGTCAAGGTGCGCGAGAAATGGCGCGACGATCCCGAACGCTACCGCGAGATGGGGCTAGACTTCGGAGATTGAGTCAGGTTCGCGGCTCAAGATACTGAGTATAAATCGCTTTTCCTGAAACATCCCGGATCGTCATCGTCAGCGCGCCGGTGGCCGGGTCGATGTCGCCCTGGCCGAACCAGAACAGCTCGTCATAGGGGGTGATCGTCTCCGGCACGCCGTTCGCGGTGGTGGCGAAGACGCGCTCGGGACCGAAGGTGGGGTCCATCCGGTGCGGCCGGCGCGTGCTGGTCATGAACGGCCCGGCGATGAATTCCCAGAACGGGTCGAACCCGGTCGCGGCGGCGCGGTCGGGGTGGAACTGCACCGCGGCGCCGTAATGCACGTCGGCGGCCACCCAGACCGTGTCGCGGATGCGGCGCCCCTTGATGAAGGCGAGGATGTCGGCGAGCTCCGCCTCGCGCCCGCGCGGCGCGCCGGCGTTGCCGTCGGCCCACTTGTCCTGGCGCCAGGAGGCGGGCGTCCGGACCTCGATCGGAACCGAGCTGGCGATCACCTTCCACAGCGCGGTCGATTTCGCCAGCGCGTCCTTGAACCATCCGGCCTGTGCCGGGCCCAGCATCGGCTCGGCGTCCCGCGCGGAATCCGGCCGGCGGTTGGGCGCGCGGTGGGAATGGGTGTCCAGCATGAAGACCTCGACCAGCGGTCCGTAGCGCACCGCGCGGTGGAGCGCGGTCGGGTTCGCCGGATTGCGGCGCATCGGCGTGTAGTCGAAGAACGCCTGGCGGCCGCGGTCGACCAGCGTGGCGGTGTCGGTCCTGTACCGTTCCTTGCGCTTCCGGCCGGGCCACCAGTTGTTCGTGACCTCGTGGTCGTCCCAGGTGCAGAGCTGCGGCACCGCGGCGGCGAAGCGGCGGTAATGGTCGTCGAGGAAGTTGTAGCTGTAACAGCCCCGGTAATCCTCCACCGTCTCCGCGATGCGCGACTTGGCCGGGGTGACGATGTTGCGCCAGATCCGTCCCTCGGGCCATGTTTCCACCTTCTTCAGCGGCGCGTCGGAATAAATGCGGTCGCCGAGATGGATCAGGAAGTCCGGCTCCGCCTTCAGCATGGTCTCGTAGATTCGCATGCCGCCCCGGCCGGGGTCGATGCCCCAGCCCGCCCCGACCTGGTCGCCGCCGAAGACGAACCGCACCGGCCCGCCGGCGGCGGCATGGGTCCGCAGGTGCCCGGTCTCGGGCGCGCTCATCAGCCCCGGCCGGTCGGCATCCTCGAACGCGGCGCGCCAGAAGATCGTCTGGCCGGGGGGCAGTCCGGTCAGCCTGGCGGTGGCGGCGAATCCGTTCCCCGGCGCGGCCAGCGCGCCGGCCAGCCGCCGCGCGTTGCGGAAGCTGTCCGAAATGTCCCATTCGACGATCAGCCGCGCGGGGCGGTCGCAGCGGCTCCACACCACGGCGGAGTCGCCGGCGACATCGCCGCTCTGGATACCGTCGCGGATTTCGGGCCGGTTCCGCGCGATGGCGGGCGCGGCGAAACCCGCGGCCACGGTGGCGGCGGATCTCTGCAGAAAGCGGCGCCGGCTGACGGCGCCGTTTTCTGTCCTTGTGCTGGTCATGGCGTCGATCCTCCGGCCGTTTCGGCGGCCGGCTTTCCCCAAAACTGATATAAGCACAACTATGGAATGGATTGATGACGGTTTCGTGTTGGGCGCGCGCAAGCACGGCGAAAGTGCCGTCATCGTCACGCTGCTGACCCGCGAGCACGGCCGGCACGCGGGGCTGGTGCGCGGCGGCGCGGGCGCGCGGGCGCGCGGCGTGTGGCAGCCGGGAAACCTGCTGCGCGTCACCTGGCGGGCGCGGCTGGCAGAGCATCTGGGCAATTTCACCGCCGAATTGCTGCGCAGCCACGCGGCCGGGCTGCTGGACGAACGCCTGCCCTTGCTGGCCCTGTCCTCGGCCACGGCGCTGGTCGAGGCGGCTTTGCCGGAGCGCGAGCCGCACCCGGCCCTGTTCGAGGGGCTGGCCGGGCTGCTGGCCGCCCTGCCGCATCCCGGCTGGGCGGCGGCCTATGTGCGCTGGGAACTCGCGCTGCTGACCGAGCTGGGCTTCGGGCTGGACCTCGGCTCCTGCGCGGCGACCGGGGCGGCGGAGGGGCTGACCTATGTCTCGCCGCGCTCGGGCCGCGCGGTGTCGGCGGCGGCGGGCGAGGCGTGGCGCGACCGGCTGCTGCCGCTGCCCGGTTTTCTCACGCAGGGACCGTCGCAGGAGACGACAGCGAACACGATCGCCGACGGGCTGAGGCTGACCGGTTACTTCCTGGCGCGCCACGCGCTGGGGCCCGATGCGCGCGCGCTGCCTCCGGCCCGCGCCCGGCTGGCCGATGCGCTGGCGGAAGTGGCGGGATGAAGGGGACCTCCGCCGCGGCGCTGGTTCTTTGCGCGCTCATGATCCCGGCGGAGGCGGCGGCGCAGGCCGTCGCGCCGCTGGCGCCCGTCGCCGATCCCGACGGGCTTCTGCCGCCGGCCGCGAAGGCCCGGATCGGCGCAGCGGCCTCGGAATTCCGCGCGGAAACCGGGCAATGGATGGCGGTGGTGGTGGGGCTTCGACTCCCTGCCATTCAGCCCGGCAATACGCCGGGCGGGGTCGGGCTGGTGCTCGCCGCTGCCCGGGACGATGACAGCCTGCGACTCGTGCTGGTCGATCCGGCCTGGCGGGCGGCGGCGCCGGAGGAATGGGCCGACCTCGTCGCCAACAGGACGGAGACGCGGTTCCGGGGCGAGGATTTCGCCGAACGCGTGGCGCTCGGCGCGGAGCTGCTGGCGAGGATTCTGCCCGACAAACTCGCCTTCATGACCCGGCCGCCGTCGAAGCTGGGGGAAGGCTCCTACACCTTCGCCCGCTATGCCATGAAGGCGATCGAGCTGTTCGTCTGGGTGATCATTCTCTACACCGCCTATCGCACCGTGCGCGAGAACCGGCTGAGGGACACCGACCGCGACGCGTTCAGCAACGAGCTACGGCGGTTGCGCGAGCAGGAGAACCGCTGGTAGGAAGACGCCCCACCGCGCCTGGAATGGAGGAACGAATCCGATGACGTCAGCGACCCGCCGCGCCGGCCTTTCCCCGGCCAGCCTCTGCCTGCTTGCCTTGGCCGGGCTGCTGCTGTCGGGCTGCGGCTTCAACGCGATTCCGACCAAGGACGAAGCGACCAAGGCCGCCTGGAGCCAGGTGCTGAACCAGTACCAGCGGCGGGCCGACCTGGTGCCCAACCTGGTCTCCACGGTCAAGGGCTTCGCGGATCAGGAGCGCCGGGTGCTGACCGAAGTCGTCGAGGCGCGGGCCAAGGTGGCGCAGATGAGGCTGCCGGAGAACATCCTGACCAACGAGGAAGCGTTCAGACAGTTCCAGCAGCAGCAGGCGGCCCTGTCATCCGCGCTGTCGCGGCTGATGGTGGTGGTGGAGCGCTATCCCGAGCTGAAGTCGAACCAGAATTTCCTCGCGCTCCAGTCGCAGCTCGAAGGCACGGAGAACCGCATCTCCGTCGCCCGCCGCGACTACATCCGCGCGGTGCAGGACTACAATACCGAGCTCCGCACCTTTCCCGGCGTGGTCTGGGCGTCGCTCTGGTACAAGGACGCGAAGCTGAAGCAGAATTTCGCCGTGGACGAGTCTGCCGTCGGCCAGCCGCCCGAGGTCAAGTTCAACTGAGGCGGGAGCGGCCCGCGCGATGCGGTTCTGGATTGTCCTGATCCTGCTGTGCGTGGCGCCCGCCCTGCGGGCGGCGCCGGAGTTTCCCGCGCTGACGGGCCGCGTGGTCGACGGCGCGGGCGTCCTGTCGGAGACGACCCGCCAGGAGTTGACGGCGCGGCTTGCCGGTCACGAGGCGAAGACCGGCAACCAGGTGGCGGTGGTGACGCTGTCCACGCTGCAGGGCTACACGATCGAGGAGTTCGGCTATCAGCTCGGCCGGCACTGGGGCATCGGGAGCAGCGAGAAGGACAACGGCGCTCTCCTGATCGTCGCCCCGAAGGAACGCAAGCTCCGCATCGAGGT
>WHUE01000072.1:0-20156 GCA_009377375.1 Alphaproteobacteria bacterium
GAAAGAAGGGCCGCCTCGCCGACCACGACGACGCGAGGCGGGCGGAGTGTCGGCGGATTTTACGATTTGAGGACGAAATGGCGCGACTCGCCGGCCAAGGCATTGATTTCGTTCGAAATGCGAAACTGGCACGGTTCTTGCATCGGCCCGGCGGAGCCCGCCGGCATCGGCGGGCGGGGCAGGGGAAATGGAATGAAGACATACAGGATGCTGCTCGCCATCGCCGCGGTGGCCGGCGCGGCCGGGCTGGCCGGCGGGGCGGCGAGGGCCGGCACGATCATCGCGCCGGTTTCAGTGGCCGCGATCCCGGCGGGGACCTGCTGCGGCGGCGCGTATGTCGTCGAGAACATCATCAACCAGTCAGGGCTGTCGGCCGGCTACACCGGCGGCGTGACCGATTTCGACTCCTTCACGGCGACCGCCACCCATTCGAACCCGTCCAACGGCAACGGATTCGCATCCAACAACAACGGCGTAACGACCATCGACTTCAATTTCGATTTCGGCGAGACGGTCTCGCTTACGCGGTTCGCCCTGTGGAACGATACCGACGTTCAGGCGATCGGCGCCTTCACCCTGTATGCCGCCTCGGACGACTCGTTCGGAACGCTGACCTCGCTCGGCTCGTTCAACGCCGCCGTCGCGGGCTTTCCGGTTGCCGCCCAGGTTTTCGACATGGCCGACGCGACGGGCCGGTATTTCCGGCTGCACGCCACCGCGTTCGCCCCCAATACCAACCTTCTGAATTTCGGCGAGGTCGCCTTCGAGGGATCCGTGGCGACCGTCCCGGCGCCCGGCGGCCTTGCCCTGTTCGCCCTCGCGCTCGCCGGGATCGGCGCGGTGCGGCGGCGGCGCGCCGCCTGAGCGCAGAGGCCGCCTCAGGCCGCGCGCGACAGCCCGGGCGCGGACGCGCCGCGGCGGTAGCACCAGACCGCGGCCGGGGGCAGGTTGGCGAGCACCCAGCCGGTCCGCCGGCCGGTCAGCCCCAGCTCCGCGCCCAGCGCGCGCGGCACCGGCGCGGCCTGGCCGTAAGTGTACTGCACCAGCACCCCGTCATCGCCGAGCACGGCGGCGACGGCGGACAGCACCGCGCGGCGCTGCGCCGGCGGCATGTTCAGCAGCGGCAGGCTGGAAACCACCGCCTTCACCGGCCCGACGCCCTCGCGGCGCAGCAGCCGCTCCAGCGACCGCGCCTCGCCGCGCACGATCCGCACCCCCGGGAAGCGCCTCCGCAGCATCTCGCAGAAGGACGCGTTGCGCTCTACCGCCACCAGATCGGCGGGGGCGATCCCGGCATCGAGCAGCGCCTTCGTCACGCGGCCGGTGCCGGGGCCGAGCTCGATCACCGCGCCGGACGCCTCGGTGTCGATCCCGGCGGCCAGCGCGGCGGCGAGGGCGCGCCCGCTCGGCGCCACCGCGCCGACCTGTCCGGGCCGGCGCAGCCATTGCAGGAAAAAACGAATCTCGTCGCGTTCGCGGAGGCGGCGGGACATCTGCTGGATCATCTCTGGTCGAAACTCGCTTTTACCTGTGGCTGCGGGGGAAGGCCGCGAAGGATGCGGCCGGGATGCGAAGGCCGGGCGGATAAGGCAACATAGCAATGTGGCCGAAGCGGGGCATCCGGAAGTCCGGATGAGGGCCGGATACGAGCCGCGCCCCGCGCCCTTCCGGCCGCGACGAGGAAGGAGAAGGCGAAGGATGGACGACAGCGGAGCCTGGGCCGTCGCGCCGCCGCCGCGCGCCGCCCTGCCGGTCGCCGGGAGCGGGCTGTTCCCCGTGCGGCGCATCTACACGGTCGGACGCAACTACCGCGCGCACGCGGCGGAGACGGGGCTCGGCGGGACGCCCGGCGTGTCGCTCAAGCCGGCGGATTCGGTGCTGCCGGGCGGCGGCGATCTCGCCTACCCGCCGGGCACCGCGCATCTCGACCCGGAGGTGGAGCTGGTGCTGGCCATCGGCAAGGGCGGGGCGGATATCGCCGCCGCGGACGCGCCGGGCCATGTGTTCGGCTACGCGGTCGGGTTCGACATGATCCGCCGCGACGTGCTGGCGCAGTGCATCGCCGACCGGCACAGCTGGGATCTGTGCAAGAGCTTCGACGGCGCGTCGCCGGTGGGGGAGATCGCGCCGGCCGCCGCGATCGGCCACCCCGCTTCCGGCGCGATCTGGATCGAGGTTAACGGCCTGCGCCGCCAGACCGGCGACCTCGCCGACCAGGTCTGGCCGCCGGCGGAGATCATCGCCCGGCTGTCGCGCCTCAGCCGGATCGCGCCCGGCGACCTGATCTTCACCGGCACCCCGGCCGGCCCGGCCCCGGTGGCGCGCGGCGACGCCCTGCACGGCCATATCGACGGGGTGGGCGAGCTCCGCGTGCGCATCGTCTGAACGCGGGGGTCCGAACGGGCGCGGGGCCGGACAGGACGTCCGGCCCCGCGCCCGTTCCGGTGCGCGCCGGAAAGGCTAGTCCTTCCGGCCCATGATCTTCTTGGCGCTGGCGATCACCGCCGGCGGCGTCTCGTAGAACGAGGCGAACTCGGCCGCGACGGCCTCGCCCGGCTCGAACACGATGTCGATGCCGATCTTCTCCGCGTCGGCCAGAAGCTGTTTGTCCCGCGCCGCATCGGCGACGGCCTTGCGCAGCGCGGCGACGAGCTCCGGCTTCAGGCCGGGCGGGCCGGCGACGGGCCGGGCGATGGCGGACTGGCCGAAGAACAGGTCGGCCACGCGGCGCTGCTCGTCGGTCTTCAGCAGCGAGTAGAAGTTGACCGCCTTGCCCATGAAGGGCAGGTCCTTCTTGCCGAACTGCACCAGCATCTTCATGTCGCCGCTCGCGATATCGTTGCGGAAGGCGGATTTGACGGTGGACACCGCCATCGCGCAGGCGACCTGCACCTCGCCCTGCTGCAGCGCCAGGCCGACATCCTTGATGCCCTTGTAGCCGGTCACGATCTTGAGGTTCGCCCCGACCATCTCGCTGAGCACGCGCGCGTGCTGGTAGCCGTAGGAGCTGACCGAGGTGGCGCCGAACACGATCGGGGTCTTGCTGTCGATGATCTGCTGCAGGCTCTCGATCCCGGTGCTCTTCCAGGTGGCGCAGCCGTGCGTGTCGCGGAACATGTTGCCGAGCCAGGCGAACTTCGCCGTCTCGTATTTCGCGTTCCTGTTGCCCATCAGCGGCTCCAGCGCAGTGGGCGCGGAGAACACGCCGAGATAGGAGCCGTCCCTGGGGGCGACGTTGTAAAGGTAGTTCGCCGCCTTCATGCTGCCGGCGCCCGGCATGTTCTGGGCCACGATCGACGGATTGCCCGGAATGTGGCGCGTCAGGTGCTTGGCCAGCAGGCGGGTATAGGTGTCGTAACCGCCGCCCGGGCTGTAGCCGATCACGATGGTGAGCTGGCGGCCGGCATAGGCGTCGGACGCCGCGTCGGCCTGCGCGCCGGCGGCCGGAAGGATCAGGGCGAGCCCCAGAGCGGCCGCGAAGCGCAGCGGCTTCCTCGTACTGTTCATCTTTTGCTCCTGGTTGATGGAAGCGGCCCCTGGCGTGGAGGGCCGGGGCACAGGACCGGCGGCACGACGCCGCCGCGGCCCGGCTTATACCACGGCGCCGCGGCGGCGGCGATCCCCGCCCGGCGCGCACCGGCCCCGCTGTGGCCATGCTGTGACTTTAACTTTTGGGCAGGCGCGGCGGAGCCGCCGTTAACGCCTCATTAACCGGATTGCCGTTAACGATTGGTTCAGGTCGAAAGGCCTGGGTTGGCAATGGTTCAGGATACCGGGATGCGTCCGCTTCCGCGCATTATCGCAACGCTCGGCGCAGCCGGGGTGCTGTCTTCGGTCGGCGCCTGCGGCTGGATCGAGTCGGTGCGCAGCGAGGCCGAGACCGGCCGCAACGGCGCGTCCGCGTCGTCCGCCGCCGTGCCGGGCGACTCCGGGGGGCTGGACATCACCGACGAGACGGGCAGCGGCGCGGGGCTCAGGCCGCCGCCGCTGCCGCGGGTGAAGCCGAAGCCGCCGCCGCTCGCCGCAGCGGTCCCGGGCGTCGCCGGGGCCGCGGCCGGCGTCGTCGGACTCACCGAGGACGAGCTCGAGACGCTGCTGGGACCGCCCAAATCGAGGGCCGTGGCGGAGCCCGCCCGCATCCGCGAATACGAAAGCACGATCTGCCGCATCAGGCTCTATCTCTACGTCGACCTGAAAACGGAGAAATACAAGGTGCTGCACCTGACCACGAACCCGGCGGGGCTGGACCGGACCGAGACCGGGCGCTGCCTGACCGACATCGCGCGCCTCGCCGCGCAGGGCGGGGGGCGCTAGATGGGGGTGCGCGCGAACGACCGGACCGGGCTTTCCGCCCTGCTCGACCACTGGGCGGAGGCGGCGCAGCCGTGGACCGTGCGGACCCGGGCGCGGCTCGGCGCCGCCTGGCGCGCGGCCTGCTGTTCGGCGCGCGAGACCGCCGCGCCCGAATTCCTGCGCAGCGCGGCGGAGCGGCTGGCCGCGCGGCTGCCGCACCGGCGCAGCCTCGCCGTCAAGATTCTCCTGGTCGGCATCGTCTTCGCCGTCGTGCCGGTCATCGTCTACGACCGGTTCGACGAGGCGGACAGCGAAAAGACGACCCTGCTGCTCAAGGCGGCGCGCGAGCAGGGGCGGCTGATCGCCACCTATCTGGAGCCGACGCTGCGCGAGGGGCCGTCGAGCCTGCCGCGGATCGAGGGCGCGCTGCAGCCGCTGTCGAGCGAGAACCTGAACATCCGCGTCCTGTTCCGGCCCAGCGCGGCGATCGGCAATTCCGGCTTCTACTATGTCGGCGCCAGCCCGCCGCAGAGCATCGGCTACCTCAAGTCGGAGCTGAGCAAGCTGATCGGGCTCGGCGTGCTGGCCAGGCTGTCGAGCTCGTGCCACAGGAACCAGACGGTGGGCATCCGCCACGCGGTCGGGCACGGCCCGGAACAGCTGATCACCGCCATCACCCCGGTGGCGGTCTTCGACGGCTGCTGGCTGATCCTGACCTCGTACTCGCAGGCGGAGTTCCTGGAATCCTCGTCCATCGGCCGGCCGTACTGGCAGGCGCCGGAAATCCAGTTCGCCTCGCTGCTGTATTTCGGCGCGGCGGTTTTCATCATCATCGTCCTGCTCCGCATCCGCCGCAGCCTGCGCGCGTTCCGCAGCACCGCCATCGCCATCGGCCGCGGCCACAGCGACAAGAGCTTCGCCGCGCAGAACCCGAACCCGGACCTGACCGACGTCGCCGAGGAGTTCGACGCGATGGTGCGGCGCATCGGGCTGCTGTCCTTCTCGGTGGAGCGGAGCCCCATCGCCGTCGCCATCGCCGACAGCGCCTGGCAGCTCGAATACACCAACCCCGCCTACGAGGCCCTGGCGGGCCGCAGCCGCGACGAGCTGCTGGGCCACGACCTGCGCGAGACCGTGTTCGACAGCCTGTCCGACGACGCCTGGGACGAGATCTGCCGCCGGGTGACGGGGGGCGACACCTGGCAGGGAGAGCTGCGGACGCAGTCGCGCGGCGGCCGCATCCGCTGGACAGAAGTCTCGCTCTACTGCCTCGCCGCGCGCCGGGGCGGCACGGAGCGGTTCGTCTGCATCCAGGAGGACGTGTCCGAGCGCAAGCGGATCCTGCAGGACCTGGTGGCGGCCAAGGACCGCGCGGAATCGCTGAACCGGATGAAGTCCAACTTCGTCGCCCGGATGAGCCACGAGTTCCGCACCCCGCTGAACGCCATCCTCGGCTTTTCCGAGGTCATCTCGAAGCAGGTCCTCGGACCGTGCAGCGAGCCGCGCTACGTCGAATACGCCGGCCACGTCCACAGCAGCGGCACGCATCTGCTGTCGCTCATCAACGACGTGCTCGACCTGTCGAAGCTGGAATCGGGCAAGGAGACCCTCGATCCGGAACCCCTCGACCTGTCGATGCTGATCGCCGAGGCCGTCGTCCTCGTCACCCCCGACGCGGAGAAGGCGGGCGTCGCGCTGGATGTGGACGACCGGCTCGAGGGCCGCCCGGTCACCGGCGACCGCCGCGCGCTGAAGCAGGTGCTGCTCAACCTCCTGTCCAACGGGGTGCGCTACACGCCGGCCGGCGGTCGCGTGGCCGTGACCACCGAGGCGCGTGACGGCGAGGTGCGCCTTCGCGTGTCGGACACCGGATGCGGCATCGAGGAATCGGAGATCCCGCGGCTCTGCGAGCCCTATGAGCGCGCCGGCACCGCCTATGTCCGCAAGACCCAGGGCACGGGGCTCGGCCTGCCCATCGTCAAGCGGCTGGTCGAGCTGCACAAGGGAACGTTCCGCATCGACAGCGCGCTGGGCGAGGGCACGACGGTCGAGATCGTCCTGCCGGGTCAGCCCGCCGCTGCGGCGCCTCGACTGGCGATCGCCTGACAAGGCACCGTTCCCGCCCGAGCGTCTACCCCACGAGTTCCATGAACGGACGCAGGTAGCGGTTGCGGCCTATCGCCTCGGCGGGGCTGAGGAACAGCGCCTCGATCACCTCGCGGTTGTCGATGCGGATGCGGGGCCGGTGGGGCGGGCGGTATTCGTATATGTGGGTGCGGTTGACCTCGCCCAGGTAGCGCAGTGCCTCGGCCGGCGCGGCGATGGCGCATTCCTCGACCAGTTCGCGCATGGCGGCCTCGCGGGGCGCCTCGCCGGGCTGCACGCGCCCACCCGGCAGGCCGTAGCCCGGCCGGTAGGAATGGCGGACGATCAGCACCCGCTCGCCGTCGCGCACCAGGATGCCCGCGCCGCGATGGTGGTGGGGCGGGAAGCGCCGCCACCAGTGGCGCATCAGCCGGTAGCCGAGCCGCAGCGCGACCTGCACCGCCCGGTCCGGCAGGACCGGCCACTGGACGAGGTCGTGCAGCGTCACGCCGCCCGCCCGTCCGCCAGCGCCCATTCGCCGTCGGCGAGCCGGGTCAGCCCGCCGTCGCCGCCGATCTCCTCCAGCGCCCGCACCACGTCGAGCCCGTCGCGGCTGCCGACCGCTTCGGCGAGCGCGGCGAAGGTCTTCGGCCCGTCCGCCAGCGCCTCGCGCACGGTGGCGAAGCGGGGCGCGCCGGTGACGGCGGCGGGGGCGGGCGGCCTGGGGACCGAATGCTCGATGGCGCCGCGCTTGCCGAAGGGCTGGGTCAGGTCGTACCCGGCCTTGGACCCGGTCCTGCGGCCGTCCAGCGACGGGTCGTGCGGCAATGTGCGGTAGCCGGACGCCACCACCAGGTCGCGGTCCGGCTGGAACCGTGTCGCCAGGCACCAGTCGATCTGCTCGTCGGAGCGGATGTCGATGTCCTCGTCCGTCACGTACACGTTCTTGACGTTGGCGAGCGAGCCGTGGACGGCGGCGATGGCGTTGCGCGCCTCGCCCGGCACGCGCTGGCGGATGCTGACGCGCAGGTTCATCACACCGGCGCCGGACGGTGTGCAATGCACCGCCACGGGCTCGCGCACGGCGTTGAGCAGCGCGGCCCAGACCAGCGCCTCGGTGCGCGCGGCGGCGACCTGGGCGGTATCGGTGCGGCCCAGCGTGTAGCCGGAAATCGTCGCCGTCTGGAACAGGAAGTCGCGCCGCCGCGTGATCGCGGTCAGGTGGAAGACCGGGTTGTTCTTCATCACGCCGTAATAGCCGAAGGTCTCGCCGAACGGGCCTTCGGGCTCGGCATATCCGCGCGCGTCGAAATAGCCCTCCAGCACGATCTCGGCGTCGGCCGGCACGGGGACGCCGTTGGTCACGCCGCGCACGGTGGCGATGTCCGCGCCGCGCAGCGTGCCGATCAGCGCGATCTCGTCCACCGGCAGGCGCATCGACGCGGCCATGAAATCGGTCGGATGCGTGCCGACGGTAAAGCTCACCGGCAGGGTTTCGCCGCGCGCCACAGCCTTCCGGTAGAGCTCGCGCAGGTCGCTGGGGGCGTGCAGGTTGAGCCCTGCCGTCTTCCGCCCGGTCAGCATCAGCCGCCGGCTGCCGACATTGACCCAGCCGGATTCCGGATCGACGGCGAAATCCAGTCCGGCGGAGATATAGGGTGCGCCGTCCAGCGCATGCTGCAGATGCACCGGCAGGCGGGTGAAATCGGCGTCCTCGCCGGTCAGAACCACCTCGTGCACCGGCGCCTCGGAGGAGGGAATCTCGACGGCCGCCTTCGGCGCGGCGAGCCGCGCGGTCATCGCCTGCGCCAGCGCGTCGGGCGCCGCGTCGAACGCGGCGGACAGGCGCGACCGGCTGCCGATCAGGTTGGCGATCACCTCCGCCCCCTCCGGTCCGGCCCTCCGGAACAGCATGGCTTTTTCATTGCCGTCGACGATCGCCGCCATGTCCATCAGCGCGACCGGATCCTCGCGGATATCGACCTCGCCCATGCCAATGAGCCGATCGACGAAGCGGCGCAGGCGGAATCTCTCGACATCGATGGCGCGGTCGCCCCGCGGTCGCGGCTGGTCCATGGCCCTGCTCCCCGTTCCGGCTCAGGCGGTGAGCGGCGATGATAGAGACGGGCGGGGAGCAGGTCCAGACAAGGCGGGACCCGCGGCATTGCCTTTCGTTCCCCGTCTCCTATCATCGCGGACAGGCACCGGCGAATGAAGGAGGAGACGATGGCGACGCGGATGAAGGCCAACCCGGCCCCCGGTTTCGTGAAGAATCCCGGCAAGCTGCTGGAGTTCCTGCCCTCGCCGCGGCGCGTGCGCGTGCGGGCGGCGGGGCATGTCGTCGCCGACACCGCGCGGGCGATCCTGCTGCGCGAGGGCGGGCACACGCCGGTCTACTACATCCCGATGGACGACGTGCGGATGGATCTGTTCGAGTCCACGGACCGCAGCACGCACTGCCCCTACAAGGGCGACGCCAGCTACTGGACGCTGAAATCCGGCGACATGGCGGAGGAGAACGTGATGTGGTCCTACCGCGATCCGTTCGATGAAAGCGAGCCGATCCGCGATCACGTCGCCTTCTACTGGAACCGGATGGACTCGTGGTGGGAGGAGGACGAGGAGATCTTCGTCCACCCCCGCGACCCGAAGAAGCGCGTGGACGTCGTCCTCTCCCACCGCCCGGTCAGGGTAATCCTCGGCGGCGAGACGGCGGCGGAGACGGAGAACGCGATGTTCCTGTTCGAGACCGGCCTGCCGACGCGCTACTACATCCCGCCGGCGGATGTCCGCATGGACCTGCTCGCCGCCTCGGACACGCGGACGCAATGCCCGTACAAGGGAACGGCCGGCTATTACAGCGCGACGGTCGGCGGCGAGACCTGGCCGGACATCGCCTGGTGCTATCCCGATCCCGTGCCGGAATGTCCGAAGATCAGGGGGCTGATCTGCTTCTACGGCGAGAACGTGGACGCCATCGAGGTCGACGGCGAGACGGTTGAAAAACCCGTCACCAAGTGGTCGCGCAAGGCGGAATGAGCGGCCGCCGGGCCCGCCGCGGTCCAAAATCCGCTGTACGGCGGGCGCAGTCCTGACCTAATGTCCGGCTGTATCCGCGTCGCGTCCGCGCGACATGCGGCAATCAAGGTTAATGAATAACGGGAGGACGCTATGAAGCGATCCATTTTCGCCGTGCTCGGCGCGGCCGTCGCCGCAATGACTCCGCTCTCGGCGCCGCTGGCCGACGACGCGGCCGGTTTCTACAAGGGCAAGACGCTGTCGGTCTATGTCGGGGTATCGCCGGGCGGGCTTTACTCGACCTTCGCCCAGATGGCCGCCCGCCACATGGGGCAGTACATCCCCGGCAATCCCACCGTGATCGTCCAGCACATGCCGGGCGCCGGCGGGACCAAGGCGGTGAGCTACGTCTACAGCGTCGCGCCGAAGGACGGCAGCGTCGCGATCACGCCCAACTCCGCCGTCGACAAGCGCGTGGTGCTGAAGATCGGCAATCCGAAATACGATCCCTCGAAGATGCGCTGGCTCGGCGGCTGGGGCGAGTCGGTCTACACGCTTTCGGTGCGCAACGATGCCCCGGCGAAGACGATCGCGCAGGCGAAGGAGACCGAGATCGTGCTCGGCGCCATCGGCAAGTCGTCCGGCCCCTACCTGGTGCCGGCGCTGATGAATTCCACGCTCGGCACCAAGTTCAAGATCATCTCCGGCTATCGCGGCGGCTCGCCGATCCGCCTCGCCGTCGAGAAGGGCGAGGTGCATGGCTGGTGCGGCCAGTGGCTCGGCTGGAAGCTGGCCAAGCCGGACTGGGTGCGCGACGGCAAGCTGGCGCATCTGGTGCAACTCGCCTCCAAGCGGGCGCCGGACCTGCCGGACGTGCCGCTGCTGGTGGAATTCGCCCAGAACGACGAGGAGCGCGCGATGTTCAAGTTCGTGCAGACGGGGATCGCGGACCGCGCCTTCGTTCTGCCGCCGAACGTGCCGGACGACCGGGCGAAGGCGCTGTCGGAGGCCTATTTCAAGCTGCTGAAGGACCCGAAATTCCTCGCAGAGGCGAAGAAGCACAAATACAACATCGATCCGATCGCCGGCGAGGATATCCAGAACTACGTCGAGGAGATCATGGCCTTGCCGGAGGAGACGGTGGCGAAGCTCCGCAAGGCGATGGGGCTGATCTGAGCCGGTCGGACGCGGCCGGCGGGCGCCGCCGGCCGCTCATCCTCACGCAAATCTTCGAGCGGGCCCCGCGCCGGACGGCCGGCGGCGCGATGGCCGATGCGCGGCGCCGGCATCTGATATAATCTGGGGCAACGCCGCCATTTTCCGCGCCCCAGCCCGGGCGGGCGGCGCCGGCGCCAACGACGGGAGGAGCGCTGCCATGCAGCCATTCGTTTTCAGGTCATCCGTTTTCGCCCTGTCCGCCATGGCCGCCGCGGCTGCGCTGCCGGCCGCCCCGGCCCGCGCCGACGCGGCCGCCGATTTCTACAGGGGCAAGACGCTGTCGGTCTATGTCGGGGTATCGCCGGGCGGGCTGTACTCCACCTTCGCGCAACTCCTCGGCCGGCACATGGCGAAGCATGTTCCGGGCGCGCCGACGATCATCATCCAGCACATGCCGGGGGCGGGCGGGACAAAGGCGGCGGCGTTCGTCTACAACGCGGGGCCGAAGGACGGCTCGGCGGTCATCACCCCCAATGCCGGCATCGACAAGCGCGTGGTGCTCAAGATCGGCGCGCCGAAATACGACCCGTCGAAATTCCACTGGCTCGGCGGCTGGGGCGAGGCGGTGAACACGCTGACCGTGCGGTCCGACGCGCCGGTTAAGACGATCGAGGACGCGAAGACGAAGATCGCGGTGCTCGGCTCGCTCGGCAAGTCTTCTAACACCTACATGCTGCCGAGCCTGCTGAACAACCTGGTCGGCACCAAGTTCAAGATCGTCCTCGGCTATCGCGGCGGCGCGCCGATCCGCAACGCCATCGAGCAGGGCGAGCTTCACGGCTGGGCCGGGCAGTGGGTCGGCTGGAAGCTGGCCAAGCCGGACTGGGTGCGCGACGGCAAGCTGACCCATCTGGTGCAGATGGCGAGCAAGCCCTCGCCGGAGCTGCCCGGCGTGCCGCTGCTGAGCTCGTTCGCGCGCAGCGACGACGAGCGGCGGATTTTCGAGTTCGTGCAGACCGGCATCTCCGACCGCGCCTTCGTCGCTCCGCCCGGCGTGCCGAAGGACCGGCTGGCCGCGCTGCGGACGGCGTATATGACGACGCTCGCCGATCCGGACTTCGTCGCCGCGGCGACGAAGAGCAGCTACACCGTCGATCCGGTGCAGGGCGCGACCATCCAGAAATTCGTCGAGGAGTCGATGGCCATGAGCCCCGCCCTGGTCGACAGGATGCGTCGGGCGATGGGTCTGGAGCAGTAGGCGGCGCCGGACCGGGGGCGATGAGGATACGGTTCTCCTGTCCGCCGGCCATGTATGACGGCCTGCCGCGTCCGGTTCCGGCGCGGCGGACCACCCCGGACTGGTTCCGCGCCATGCCGATGCAGAACCCGCTGCCGGAGGGCGGCGAGGACCTGACGGTCAAGCACTGCGCGCCCTTCGTCGATGCGCTGACGCTGGGTTTCACGATCCCGCTGCAATGCGACCTGACGGTGAAGGGCGGGCGGTTCAGCTGGGACTGGCCGTATGAGGAAAGCCCGATGGGGCTGCACTTCCCCAGCCAGGCGCCGGGCGCACCCTTCGTCGATGCGGACGAGGTGGTGGTGAAGGCGCATAATTTCTGGACCATCCATACCGAGCCCGGGTTCTCCACCCTGTTCACCCATCCGCTCAACCGGCTGGACCTGCCCTTCCGCACCCTGTCCGGGCTGGTGGATACGGACGGGTTCGACGCGCTGCCGGTGCATTTCCCGATGATCTGGGTCGACCGCGCGTTCGAGGGCACGCTGGCCGCCGGCACCCCGGTCGCCCAGTGCGTGCCCGTGCGCCGCGAGGCGCTGGAACTCGACATCGCGGCGATGACGGCGGCGGAGCACGAGGCGGCGCAGGCGCTGAAGCGGAGCCTCAAATCCGAGCGCGGCTATTACAAGACGCATATGCGGCGGCAGCATGATTGACGTGCCCGAGGACTCGTTCTTCCGCGCGCTGCGGAAGCTGACCGGCCATGACGGCGCGGCGGAGTACGAGCTGGACCTGACCGGGCTCGACCTCGCCCATGCCGGGACCAGCATCCGGCGCATGCTGGAGCGCAGCCGGTTCCGCGCGCCGCGCACCGTCGCGGTGCGGCTGGACCCGCCCTCGGCGGGCGGCGGCGAGACGCTGTTCGGCCCCGTCGGCCGGATGCTGATGGACGCCATGCGCGCCGGCCGCCTTACCCGCTGCCGGCCGCTGCCGCAGCCGGGCGCGGGGTTCTGGATCGCGCTCACCGGCAACGCGAAGGCGCGCGACGACGAACCCGGAGAAACGGATAAGGATTAGCCCTCGTCGGACAGCGCCCGGCGGGCGTCGTCGAGGCGGAGCCACAGCATGCCAGCGCCCTCTGTGGTGAGGTTCTGGGCGATCTTTCGAAACAGGCGGGGCTCCAGCGCGAGCGCGCTGCGATAGGCATCCAGCGCCTCATCCAGCCGCCGCCGGCGCTGCAGCACGACGGCGAGATTGGCGTGCAGCGCGAAATCGTCGGGCGCGACCTCCAGCCCCTCGTGGTAGCAGGCCTCGGCCGCGGCGGGATCGCCCGCATTCTTCAGCGCGATGCCGCGGGCGACGAAAAAGGCGGCTTCCCCGGGTGCGCGCGCAACCGCCCGGCCATAGGCGTCCGCCGCCTCGGCATAACGGCCGAGCCGGTCCAGCGTTTCGCCCGCGTCGTAGTGGATTCCGGCGTCGTCCGGCGCCTGCGCGGCGGCGCGGGCGAAGGCGTCCAGCGCATCCTCCGCCCGGCCCGTCTCGCGCAGGGCATGGCCCAGATTGACCAGCATCGCCGTCGTCGGCTTTCCCGCCGCCACCGCGCGTTCGATCAGCGCCACGGCGTCGCCCGCCCGTCCGGCCTGCAGCGCCGCCGCGCCGAGCAGGTGCAGCGCGTCGGTGTTGCCCGGCTCGATCTTCAGCGCGGCGCGGTACAGGGCCTCGGCCTCGTCCAGCCGCCCCATCCGGTGGCGGTCGAGCCCCGCCCGGATCCTTTCCTGCGCCCTGTCCATCGCCGCTGCGCCGCCATGCCGCTTCCGTTTTCGCGCGGCAAGTCTCGCGTCGCGCCCATCCGCCGTCAACCGCGCCGGGCCACGGCGGATTTTTTGCAGCGGGATCGGCGACAAAAATACAAAGAATTCTAAGTATTTGGCTCGCCCGGCTCTGGTTTTCCCCGGTTTTTCATGGGTTTCCTGCTCAGACCGGGGTTGCAAACGCCAGATCGGCACCGTAAAAGGGCGGCCATGCCCGGCGGTCCGCCGCCGGTCGCAACCCGCGCTCCGGACAGGATCGGCAAGGCCGGATCGGCCGGCGTGCGCACGGGGGAGGAAGCCGGCGGCCCGCCACTTTTCCACGCAGGTGGAACGCAATAGAGTGGCGCCCGGTCGTCAATCCCCGGCAGGATCACGGTGCGGGACACGGGTTTGGACGGATGAGGAGAACGACATGAGCACTGCGAAGAAGCCGGAGCCGCAGACCAACGCGCTGAGGGACCTGCGCTCCACCATCGACTTCCTGCGGCAGGAAGGGGACCTGATCGAGACCGATGTCGAGGTGAATCCGGATCTGGAGATCACCGGCGTCCAGAAGCATCTCGACGGCAGCTGCCCGATCCTGTTCAACAACGTCAAGGACAAGCCGTTCCACCGCGCGATCACCAACCTGTTCGCCGATCATGGGGTGATGCACAAGCTCTTCGGCTTCAAGGACCACCAGGACCGCACGATCCGGATCGCCGAGGCCATCCGCCATCCGCTGAAGCCGATCGTGGTCGACTCGAAGGACGCGCCGTCCCATGAGGAGATCATCCTGAACCCGACCGACGTCAACGAGTTCATGGTGCCGATCCGGCACACGACCTACGAGTCGGAGCTCACCGTCGGCTCCGGCCAGCGCCTGTTCGCCGGCGACTATTTCGAGGGCGGCACGGACATGGCCTATAACCGGATGAACTTCCGGTGGGGCAATGTCGGCACGTTCCAGATCTCGCCCGGCAGCCACGGCTGGCAGCTCATGGCGAAGCATTACCGCGACGACCACCCGATCCCGCTGACGATGAATTTCGGCATCCCCTACGGCCCGAACCTTCTGGCCGGGGCCGGGTTCGACTACGTCATCCTGCCGGTGGGCTGCGACGAGCTCGGCGTCGCCGGCGCGCTCCAGGGGGAGCCCGTGCGCATGGTCGAGGCCAAAACCGTCCCCGGCGCCTACGCGCTGGCGGATGCGGAGATCACGCTGGAAGGCTACCTCCATCCGCGCGACCGCCGCTACGAGACCAAGGAGTCGGAGGACGCCAACGTCCAGGGCCGCTACCACTTCCATCCGGAATGGGCGGGCTACATGGGCAAGGCCTACAAGGCGCCGACCTTCCACGTCACCGCGGTCACCATGCGGGCGCGCGAATCCAGGCCGATCGTCTTCCCGCTCGGCGTGCACACGATGGACTGCCAGAACATCGACACCACCGTGCGCGAATCCGCGATCTACGAGCTGTGCCACCGCATGCAGCCGGGCATCTGCACCGACGTGAACATCCCGTACCCGATGACCGACTGGGGCGGGGCGATCATCCAGGTGAAGAAGCGCAGCCAGATCGACGAAGGCTGGCAGCGCAACTTCCTCGCCGCCATCCTGGCGACCTCGCAGGGCTCCCGCCTCGCCATCGCGATGTCCGAGGACACGGACATCTACGACATGGACGACGTGATCTGGAACCTGACCACCCGCGTCAACCCGAAGACGGACATCCTGAACCCGCTTCCCGGCGGCCGCGGCCAGACCTTCATGCCGGCCGAGCGCATGACCGCCGGCGACCGCGAGTGGACGGCCTCCAACACGGTGTTCGAGGGCGGCATGGGCATCGACGCCACCGTGCCGTTCGGCTACGAGAGCGACTTCCTGCGCCCGGTCTACCCGGTCGACACGGTGTTCCCCGACAAGTTCTTCGACGCCAGGACCATCGAGAAGGCGAAGAAGTACATGGAAGGCAAGGGCTGGGTGCTGTCGCTCGCCCGCACCGGCCGGTAAGGCTCCGGCTCATACCGAACCGCTAGGGGCGGCCCAATGGGCCGCCCCTTTCGATTCGTGCTGGATTCCGGGGCGCACTGAAGCGCCCCCCATCCTGTCCTTCCCCTGCGAGGGGGGAAGGGACCAGACGAATGCCGCAGCCATTTCCCCTTTGCGGGGGAGGATCGGGGCGGGGGCCCTCACCGCTTCGGGATGTCGAACGCTACGCCGCGTTGTGGTCGCGTTTCCAGCGGGCGGCGAGGGATTTGCGGTCGAGCTTGCCGCGCTCGTTCCGGGGCAGGGAATCGGTGAAGAACACCTCTTTCGGCTGCTTGAAGAAGGCGAGCTTGACGGCGCAGTGGGCGCGCACGCTGTCGGCGGTGAGCCGCGCGCCGTCGCGCGGGACGACGTAGGCGACGACCTCCTCGCCGTAGATCTGGTGCGGGACGCCGACGGCGGCGGCCTCCTCGATGTCGGGGTGCTCGGCCAGCACGTTGTCGACCTCCACCGGCGAGACGTTGACGCCGCCGCGGATGATCTGGTCCTTCAGCCGGCCGACGATGCGGATATGACCGTGCTCGTCCATCGCCGCGAGGTCGCCGGTGCGGTGGCCGGAATCGGGCAGCTTCTCCATGCGCCCGTCCCAGTGGAGATACCCCCAGCTCCGCATCGGGCCCGAGACGACCATCTCGCCCGCCTCGCCCCTTGGCACCTCGTTGCCCTTCGGATCGAGCAGCCGGATCTCCTGGTACTTCAGCGGCTCGCCGATGGTGCCGATCCGGCGCCGCGTGCCGCGGTGGCTGCACATCAGCCCGCCCTCCGAGCAGCCGGCCGACTGGCACACCAGGATGCCGTACGTGTCCTCGAACCGCCGCCACTGCTCGGGCAGCATCGGCGCGGAGGAGGTCATCAGGAAGCGCAGATGGGTGACGTCGCGCCCGTGGACCGGCACGGGCTCGTTCAGGAACATGTTGAGGATGGTGGGCACCGAGACGCCCATCGTGATCCGGTACGCCTTCACCCAGTCGAAGTAGCGGCTGCGCGAGAAGTGCTTCGCCATGCAGACGGTGGCGCCGCGGAACAGCGGTGCGCCCAGGCTCATGTTCTGCGCCGACAGCCAGGTGTAGCTGCGGCAGTCCAGCACCCGGTCGTCCTCGTCCAGCTCCACCGCGTCGGCGACCGCGTCGAAATTGTGCCAGACGGCCCAGTGCGTCTGCAGCACCCCCTTGGGCTTCGCCTCGGTGCCGGAGGTATAGAAGATGACGGCGAAATCGTTCGGCCTGCAGACCGGCTCGATGTCGGCCTCGGCGTCGAACCGCTCCAGCTCCGCGAAGAAGCCGGTGGACCCGCCTGCCTCCCTCCATTCGCCCAGGGCCAGCGGCTCGACCCCGGTGCCGGCGCAGAGCTCTTCGAGCCCCAGCCCTTCCTGGCAGAGGATCAGCCGCGGCGCGACGGCGCGCACGATCTCCGCCAGATGGGCGCGGTTCATCTCGACATTGGCGGTGGCAATGGTGGCGCCGGCGCGAACCACGCCGAGGAAGACGGCGACGAACTCGATCGAGTTCTCGGACAGCATCAGCACCCGGTCGTTGGCGCCGATGCCGCGCGCGGCGAGCGCCTGCGCGATCCGGTTGCCCAGCCGCCAGAGTTGCCCGTAGGTCAGGTCGCGCGCCTGGTCGATCGCATGGACGAACACCTTGTCCGGCATCCGCGCAGCCTGCGCCGACAATACCGACCTGATCGTTTTTTCGTTTTCTGCAATTCCTCCCATGACACGAATCGTAACACGCACTTTCGAGCGCGACAATCGGGAGGAGGGAAGCGCGGACGTCGCCTACGCCGTGCCGAATTCCGCCTTCCACTCGTCGAGGAGCTGGAGGCGGTGCATCTTGCCGCGCTCGGTCTTGGGCAGGGCGTCGCGGACGACGACCTGCTTCGGCATGCGGAAATCGGGCAGCCGGTCCCGGCAATGGGCGAGGACGGCGTCGGCGGTGACCGTGCAGCCGTGCCTGGGCGCGACGTAGCAGACGACTTCCTCGCCGTAGATGGGGTCGGGCACCCCGATGGTCGCGGCCTCGGCCAGCTCTGCGAGCTGCAGCAGGACGTTCTCGATCTCCGCCGGGGAGATGTTGACGCCGCCGCGGATGATCAGGTCCTTCGCGCGGCCGGTGATGCGCAGGCAGCCGTCCTCGTCGAAACAGCCGAGGTCGCCGGTGCGCAGCCGGTTCCGGGCGTGAACGTGCTCCTCGCCGTCGTCGCCGATATAGCGGTAGGTGTTGGACCTGAAGCCGCCGAGCTCGATCTCGCCGGTCTCGCCCTGCGGCAGCGGATTGCCGTCGGCATCGACCACGGCGAGGTCATGATAGGCGAGGGGCCGGCCGACCGTGCCCATCTTGCGGCTGTGCTCGTTGGTGACGCAGATCCAGCCGATTTCCGAGCAGCCATAGCCCTGCGCCACGGGCACGCCGTAGCGCTCCTCGAATTGCCGCCAGGTCTCCGGCATCAGCGGCGCCGAGGACGAGGTCATGAAGCGCAGATGCGGGATCTCCTTCCGGTCGATCTCCACCGGCCGGTTCAGGAACATCGCCAGCCCCGTCGGGTTGCAGATGCCGATGGTCGCCTTCTTCCCGCGCACCCAGTCGAAATAGCGGCTCTGCGAGAACTTGCGCGCCAGCAGGATGGTCGCCCCCACCGACAGCGGCGCGAGGCCGCTGAGCACCTGCGCCGAGACCCAGTTGAAAGCGCGGAACTCCAGGATGCGGTCGGCGGCGGTCAGCGCCAGCCCCTCGGCGACCGGCGGCGTGTTCTCGATCAGCTCGCGGAAGGTGAGGATCACGCCCTTCGGCGCCGAGGCGGTGCCCGAGGTATAGAAGATCGAGGCGTCGTCCTCCGCCCGGCTCACCGGCGGCACGGGCTCGTCGGGCAGGGATTCGATGGCGCCGAAGAACCCGGTCGAGCCGCCTTCCGCCCGCCATTCGCCCAGCGGTATCCACTCGCCGCGCGTCGCGGCCTGCAGCCGTGCGGCGTCGATGCGCCCGTCGGTTTCCTCGAACAGCACGATCTTCGGGTCCAGCGCGTTCAGGATCTGCTCGAAATAGACGGCGTTCATCTCGACATGGATGGTGCAGATCGTCGCGCCGTAGCGCATCGTCCCGATATAGGCGGCCAGATGCTCGATGGAGTTGCTGGACAGCATGGCGACGCGGTCGCCTGGGCCGATCCCCCGCGCCTTCAGGTATTGCGCGATGCGGTTTGTCACGGTCCAGAACTGGCCGTGGGTGATGGTCTTGTCCTGGTCGATGCTGTCGATGAAGACGGCGTCAGGGGCGCGGCGCATGTTCGCCCCGGTCCAGTCGAACAGGCTGGTTTCCGCGGCACCGGCCGCACGCTCCATGGTGTCCGCTGAATCCATCGTTCCCGTCTTTTCTTGATGCCCTGGCGCCGCGCGGAAACGGCGGCGGCCGCGCGTAGCCGCGGCTTCACGGGGGCCATCCTCCGCAAAACGGGCCGCGCCGTCAATAGTTAGAACACGAAGCTTTGGGCTGGCTTCGGCCGTTTCTCCTGCCTATATGACAGGGAAACCGGAAGATGGCGGGCGGCGGCGAGACATCCTGCTTGTCTGTCGCCGCCCAATTTGGTAATCCGGTACCGTAATAACGAAGGAGGAATGCAGTGGCGCAGGACGCAGCCCCGCAACAGGGACAGGGCGAGCCCGGCAAGGACGACAAGATTCTGCTGGCGACCCACCCCGACCGCTACCGGCACTGGAAGCTCGCGATCGACGGCAACGTGGCGAAGCTGGCGATGGACGTCAGCGAGGACGCGACGCTGCGGCCCGGCTACGAGCTGAAGCTGAACTCCTACGACCTCGGCGTCGATATCGAGCTTTACGACGCGATCCAGCGGCTCCGCTTCGAGCATCCGGAGGTCGGCTGCGTCGTCATCTGCTCGAACAAGCCCAACGTCTTCTGCGCCGGCGCCAATATCAGGATGCTCGGCACCGCGACCCACGACCACAAGGTGAATTTCTGCAAGTTCACCAACGAGACCCGCAACGGGATCGAGGACGCGACCGAGAATTCCGGCCAGCGCTACATCTGCGCGATCAACGGCACCGCGGCGGGCGGGGGGTACGAGCTGGCGCTCGCCACCGATCATATCATGCTGATCGACGACGGCGCCTCGACCGTGTCGCTGCCCGAATTGCCGCTGCTGGCGGTGCTGCCCGGCACCGGCGGCCTGACCCGGCTGGTCGACAAGCGCAAGGTGCGTCACGACCGCGCCGACTTCTTCTGCACCACCACCGAGGGCATGCGCGGCAAGCGCGCGGTGGACTGGGGGCTGATCGACGACCTGGTGCCGCGCTCGCAGTTCGAGGAGTCGGTGGCGAAGAAGGCGGCGGCGCTCGCCGCCTCGTCCGACCGGCCGAAGGACGCCAAGGGGCTGGAGCTTGCGCCGCTCGATGTCGAGTACGGCGCGGACCGGCTCGCCTACGGCCAGGTGACGGTGGAGATCGACCGCGATCTCGGCGTCGCCAACTTCACGATCCGGGGTCCGGAGGATGCGCCCCCGGCCGATGCCG
>WHUE01000072.1:20166-22386 GCA_009377375.1 Alphaproteobacteria bacterium
AGCGGCGAAGGACGACTGGCTGGTGCGCGAGATCCGGCTGTTCCTCAAGCGCACGCTGAAGCGGGTGGACGTGTCGTCGCGCAGCCTGATCGCGCTGGTCGAGCCCGGCAGCTGCTTCACCGGCACGCTGCTGGAACTGGTGCTGATCGCCGACCGCTCCTACATGCTGGACGGCGCGATGGAAGGCAGCAACCTGCCGGCCCCGGCGGTGCGCCTCACTGCGATGAATTTCGGTCCCTACCCGATGTCGAACGGGCTCACCCGGCTCGGGACGCGGCTGCTCGGCGAGCCCGCCCTCGTCGCGAAGGCGAAGGACGGCATCGGCGAGGACATCGAGGCGGAAGGCGCCGACGCGCTCGGCCTCGTCACCTTCATTCCCGACGATATCGACTGGGAGGACGAGGTGCGGCTCGCCATCGAGGAGCGCGCGAGCTTCTCCCCCGATGGGCTGATCGGGCTGGAGGCCAATCTACGCTTCGCCGGGCCGGAGACGATGGAGACCAAGATCTTCGGCCGCCTCAGCGCGTGGCAGAACTGGATCTTCCAGCGGCCCAACGCCGCCGGACCCGAAGGCGCGCTCAAGCTCTACGGCACCGGCAAGCGTAACCAGTACGACAGAAAGAGGGTATAGCCATGTCCATCGATCTCAACGCACGCATCCCGAACAACGTGGACCTGGCCGAGAACCGCCGCCTTCAGCGCGCCCTCGAGGCCTGGCAGCCGAACTATCTGCAGTGGTGGAACGAGCTCGGCCCCGACGGCACGTCGGGCTACGACATCTATCTCCGCACGGCGATCAGCGTGGACGCGAAGGGCTGGGCCAATTTCGGCTTCGTGAAGATGCCGGACTACCGCTGGGGCATCTTCCTCAACCCGGCCCAGCAGGACCGCACGATCCCGTTCGGCGACCACAAGGGCCAGCCGGTCTGGCAGGAGGTTCCCGGCGAGTACCGCTCCACCCTGCGCCGCCTGATCGTGACCCAGGGCGACACCGAGCCCGCCTCGGTGGAGCAGCAGCGCCGGCTGGGGCTGACCTGTCCGTCGCTCTACGACCTGCGCAGCCTGTTCCAGATCAACGTCGAGGAAGGCCGGCATCTCTGGGCGATGGTCTATCTGCTGCACGCCTATTTCGGCCGCGACGGGCGCGAGGAGGCCGAGGCGATGCTGGAGCGCCATTCCGGCGATTCGGACAAGCCGCGCATCCTCGGCGCGTTCAACGAGAAGACGCCGGACTGGCTGTCCTTCTTCATGTTCACCTTCTTCACCGACCGCGACGGCAAGTACCAGCTCTCCTCGCTGGCCGAGTCCGGCTTCGACCCGCTGGCGCGCACCTGCCAGTTCATGCTGACGGAGGAAGCCCATCACATGTTCGTCGGCGAGAGCGGGGTGGGGCGCATCATCCAGCGCACCTGCGAGACGATGAACGAGCTGAAGACCGACGACCCGGAAACGCTCCGCGCCGCCGGCGTCATCGACCTGCCCCTGATGCAGAAATACATCAACTTCCATTTCAGCGTGTCGATCGACCTGTTCGGACAGGAGGTCTCGACCAACGCGGCCAACTACTTCACCCAGGGGCTGAAGGGCCGGTTCCAGGAAGCGAAGCTGGACGACGACCACACCCTGGCCGACGAGGCCTACAAGGTGCATGTCGTCAACGGCGACAGGATCGTGCTGGCGGAACAGCCGGCGCTGCTGGCGGTCAACGAGCGGCTGCGCAACGACTATGTCGAGGACTGCCAGAAGGGCGTCGACCGCTGGAACAAGATCATGCAGAAGGCCGGGGTGGCTTTCGAGTTCCGGCTGCCGCACCGCGCCTTCCACCGCGCCATCGGCGCGTTTTCGGAGATCAGGGCGACGCCGGACGGAAAGATCGTCTCCGAGGCCGACTGGACGCACCGCCATTCGGAATGGATGCCGACCGACGCGGAGCGCGCCTTCGTCGGCTCGCTGATGACGAAGCCGGTGATCGAGCCCGGCAAGTTCGCCAACTGGATCGCCCCGCCGGCCCGCGGCATCAACGGCCAGCCGGTCGATTTCGAGTACATCCGCTTCAACTGACGGAAGCGGCCTCTCGCGGAAAGGGGCGGCCCTTGCGCCGCCCCTTTTTCATATTTGTGCGATCCGGTCGAGCGGCGCTGCGACCCCTCATTCGTGTCCGTCAAGGATACTTGTACAGCCACTCCATGCCCTTGTAGGCGGCGTCCGGGTCGCGGCCGC
>WHUE01000073.1 GCA_009377375.1 Alphaproteobacteria bacterium
CCTGCTCGGCCACCCAGGCCTTCTGCAGCGGGTGGCTGGAATCCGGCGACAGCCCTTCGATGGTCGTCACCGCCTTGCCGGCCACGTCGCCCGCCATGGTCTGGCAGGACCGTTCCGCCTTGCCGTCGACATGGACGGTGCAGGCGCCGCAGAGCGCGGCCCCGCAGCCGTACTTCGTGCCGGTCAGCTTCAGATGTTCCCGGATCACCCAGAGCAGAGGGGTCTCGGGCTCCGTCTCGACCGAGACAGACTTTCCGTTAAGGGTGAATGCAACCATGGTTGCCCTCCCGAAGGTTCAAGGGTTTCTCCCGGTCCGCCGTCCGTTCGCCCGCACGGCCCCGAAACGGGCGTGCGCGCGCCGGACGACAGATGAAATTTCGGATGCCGGTCGGTTTGCCACCGCCGCGCGGGGCGTGTGCGTCCTCCCTGGCTGCCGGCGGAAATTGTTTCCCGCTTCTTCTCTGTTGACGGAAATGCTACTCCCGCCGCGCGGGCCCTGTCACGCGCGAATGCCGTACCGGACCGGATGGCAGCACCGTCTCCGGCGGGGCGGTCAGCGCGACGCCTCGGCTTCCTGCGTCACGTCCTCGCGCGTGTAGTCGCGGCGCGCACCGCCGGCATAGTCGAGGATCAGCGGGTCGCCGTCGAAGCGTGGGGCGGGGTCCTGGTCCCAGTGCCCGTACTCGTCCACGCCGCGCACCAGGTCGGCCGCGCGCCGCCCGACGGTCGAGCGCACATGCGGCGGGATGTAGAAGAAGGCGAGCCCGATGCGGGGCGCGCCGCTCTCGTTGGGCAGCGATCCGTGCACCAGATGCACGTCGTGGACCGAGAACTGGCCTTCCTTCAGCGTGAAATCGACCGCGCCGCTGTCGTCCAGCTCCTCGATGCGCTGGCCGCGCGCCAGCAGGTTGCGATCGCCCTTGCGCTCGACATGGCGCAGGACCGGCCCCTTGTGCGAGCCCGGAATGGCGCGGACGCAGCCGTTTGCCGGGTTGCTGTCGGTCAGCGCGACCCAGACCGACGCCAGCTCCACCGGCTCGATGCCGAAATAGGCGGAATCCTGGTGCCAGGAGACGAAGGCGCCGTCGCGCCCGCCCTTGATCCAGAACTTGGAGGCGAAGGCGAGGATATCAGGGCCGATCAGGTCCTCCACCACGTCGAGAATCGCGGGGTCGCGCGCCAGCGCGTGCGACCACGTGAAGGCCAGGTGTCCCTTGAACACGATCTCCGCCGCCGACATGCCGGCCTCGCGCTCGAACGCGGCGAGGCTCTCGCGCATCGCGCTCGTGCGATCCGTGGTCAGGCAGTCGAGCGGGGCGATATAGCCGTCGCGTTCGTACGCGTCGCGCTGTGCGGGCGTGAGCAGCCTGGTCATGCGCGGGACCTCCATAACCCTACGGCGATCATGCCCTTTCCGTCCCGGCTTCGCAATCGCGGTGGCTGACACGGTTTCGCCTGCGGTGATAATATCCGGCACAATGGCTCAGGGCACCGCTTCGAAGACATCCCGGCCGCCGAAGACAGATCTTTACGACCGTACCTACGCGGGCATCGAGTCCGACGGGGCGCGCGGGCCGGGCGACGACGCCCGGGTTCTGTGGCGGATCATCAGGCTGACGCTGCGCTACCGCGCGCGGCTGGCGGTGGCTGTCGCCGCGACCGTCGTCGCCGCCGTGTTCCAGCTGACCATCCCGCATCTTCTGGGCGAGGCGGTGGACGGCGCACTGTCGCTGCTGAAGGGCGGCGCGCCGAACCGCGAGGCGGCGCGCGAGGCGCTGACGACGGCGGCGCTGCTGCTGGTCGGCGCGTCGGTCCTGCGCGGGACGTTCACGCTGATCCACAACTATTGCGGCGAATCCATCGGCCACATGCTGGCCTATCACCTGCGGCTGCAATTCTACGACAAGCTCCAGCAGCTCAGCTTCTCCTTCCACGACCGGATGCATTCGGGCGAGTTGATCACCCGCGGCATGCTCGACCTCGAGGGCGTCCGCGCCTTCATGAACACCGGCTTCCTGCGTGTCTTCCTGCTGGCGGTGCTGGTCGGGGCGGGGGCTTGGCTCATGCTGTCCATCGACCTCGTGCTCGGCGCGCTGGCGCTCAGCTTCGTGCCCTATGTGGTGTGGCGCTCGGCCAGCGCGCGGCTCCGGCTGCGCCGGCTGTGGTTCGCGCTCCAGGACCGGATGGGCGTGCTCGGCCGGATCATGGACGAGAACCTGACCGGCATCCGCGTCGTGCGCGCCTTCGCCGCCGAGCCGCACGAGATGGCCCGCTACGCCCGCGCCTCGGACGAGGCGATGGCGCTGGCGGACGAGCGCATCCGCACCCGCGTCTCCTCCACCACGGGGATGACGCTCGCCTATTTCATCTCGATGGGGCTGGTGCTCTGGTTCGGCGGGATGCGCGTGATGGACGGCAGGATGACGGTCGGCACGCTGACCGAGTTCCTCGCCTTCATGACCATCCTCCAGCTCCCCGTCCGCCAGCTCGGCCTGGTCATCAACTCCTACGCCCGCGCCTCCACCTGCGGCGCGCGGCTGTTCTCCGTGCTCGACCTGGAGCCGGCCGTGCGGGACGCGCCGGGCGCGAAGCCGCTGGCGCTGACCGACGGCGTGCTGCGCTTCGAGGACGTCTCCTTCGGCTATGACGGGGAGGGCGCGCCCCCCGTGCTGCGCGGCGTCTCCTTCGAGGTCCGGCGCGGCCGCTCGCTCGGCATCGTCGGCCCGCCCGGCAGCGGCAAGTCGACCGTCGCGCATCTGATCCCGCGCTACTACGACGTGACCGGCGGGCGCATCACCATCGACGGGCAGGACATCCGCGACGTCACCCTGGCCTCGCTGCGCGAGGCCGTCGGCGTGCTGTCGCAGGACCCGTTCCTGTTCACCGCCTCGCTGGAGAACAACATCGCCTACGGCGATCCCTGGGCCGACGACGACACCATCCGCGAGGCCGCCGAGACCGCGCAGATCTCCGGCTTCGTCGCCGGCCTGCCCGAAGGGCTGCGCACGCTGGTGGGCGAGCGCGGCGTGTCGCTGTCCGGCGGGCAGAAGCAGCGCATCGCCATCGCCCGCAGCGCCCTGCTCGCGCCCGCCATCCTGGTGCTGGACGATTCCACCGCCGCGATCGATGCCGGCACCGAGCGTCAGATCCGCCAGGCGCTGGCCGAGCGCGCGGCGAACGCGGCCACCGTCGTCATCTCGCACCGGCTGGCGGCGCTGCGCCATGCCGACGAGATCGTCTTCCTCGAGGACGGCCGCGTGGTCGAGCGCGGCACCCATCGCACCCTGGTCGCAGAGGGCGGCCGCTACGCCGAGCTGTACCGGCTGCAAAGCCTCGACGCCGAGACGGTCGGGGACGCCGAGCCCGCCCGTGCCGAAGGGGGCGCGGAATGAGCCGCGCGACCGCCGCCCCCGCCCGGCCGCCCCGCGCCGTCGTCGGCTCGCAGATCAGTCAGGACGAGGCGATGTTCGGCGCTGCCTTCGACGGCCGCATCGTCCGGCGGTTCATGGGCTATGTCGTTCCCTATCGCCGGCGCATGTCCTTCGCGCTCGCCGCCGTGCTTGTCTACACCGTCTCCCAGCTCGCCATCCCGCTGGTGATCCGCCGCGTGGTGGACGACGTGGCGGCGGCGGACCGAATGGATTCGGCGGCGCTCGGCATCTCCATCGGCCTGTTCTTCGCCGTGATCGCGGTCGGCTACCTGTCGAACCGGGCGCAGGACCTGCTGGTCGGGCTGACCGGCGAGAACGTGATCTTCGACCTGCGCAGCGCCATGTTCGCCCATCTGCAGAGGGTGGCGATGTCGTTCATGGACAGGACCGAGGTCGGCCGCATGATGTCGCGGCTGCAGGGCGACGTGTATGCGCTGCAGGAATTCCTGGAAAACTCGATCACCGCGCTCGGCGACCTGGTGCTGCTGGTCGGCATCGTGGCGATCATGCTCAACCTCGATTTCGAGCTGGGCCTGCTGACGCTGTCGGTGGTGCCGCTGCTGGTCGCCGTCCGCTTCATCTGGCTGCCGCCGGCCCGCGCCGCGTTCCGCCGCGCGCGCGAGACCAACGCGATCTCCAACGGCGCGCTCGCCGAGGGCATCCACGCTGTGCGCACCGTGCAAGGCATGCGGCGCGAGGCCGTGAATCTCGCGCTCTACGACGAGAAGGCGCGCGAGAACCTGCGCGCCCATCTGCGCGGGGCGAAGTTCTCGCAGATCATGGTGCCCATCGTGGATTCGCTGACCGGCGGCGCGATGGCCATCGTCGTGCTGGTCGGCGGCACGCTGGTGCTGGACTCGAAGCTCGACATCGGCGTGATGGTCGCCTTCCTGTTCTACGTGCAGCGTTTCTTCGATCCCATCCGCTCGCTGACCATCCAATATAGCGTGATGCAGCGCGCCATGGCGTCGGGCCGGCGCATCTTCGAGGTGCTGGACGTGCCGCTGGCCATCGTCGATCCACCCGGCGCGGCGGACCCGGAGGAGATCCGCGGCGAGGTCAGCCTGCGCGACGTCACCTTCGGCTATGTCCGCAACCAGCCGGTGCTGAAGCATGTCAGTTTCACCGTGCGGCCGGGCGAGACGGTCGCGCTGGTCGGGCCGACCGGGTCGGGCAAGACCAGCATCACGGCGCTGATCAACCGGTTCTACGACGTCTGGCAAGGCTCGGTGGCCATCGACGGCCGCGACGTGCGCGACTACACCCATGCCGCGCTCGGCCGCCATGTCGCGATGGTGCTGCAGGACCCGTTCCTGTTCACCGGCACGATCTTCGAGAACATCCGCTACTGCACCGCGGGCGCGACGCGCGAGGACGTGGAGCGCGCCGCCCGCGCCGTCGGCGCGCATGACTTCATCATGCGGCTGCCGGCCGGATACGAGACGGTGCTGGACCAGCAGGGGCGGAACCTGTCGATGGGCCAGCGCCAGCTTCTCAGCTTCGCCCGCGCGCTGGTCGCCGACGCCCGCATCCTGATCCTGGACGAGGCGACGGCCAGCATCGACAGCTACACCGAACGCGAGATCCAGAAGGCGCTCGCCCGGCTGCTCGAGGGGCGCACCGGCATCGTCATCGCCCACCGGCTGGCGACCGTCCGCGGCGCGGACCGCATCGTCGTCCTTCAGGAAGGCCGGGTGCTGGAGGAGGGCGACCATGACGAGCTGATGGCGGCCAACGGGCTCTACGCCCGGCTCTACGCCCTCAACTACGCCTCCTTCGACGACATTCCCGACCGGCTGATCGAGGACGCGCTGACCGCCGCGCGCACCTGAAACCGCGCTTGTGAGGCGCGGTGCGGGCATGGCAGACTGCCGGCCGCGTTTCCGCGAAGCGCGGCTCGTAGGATAAATGGGAGAATCCGGATGAGGAAGATCGCACTCGCCGCCGTTTCGGGCGCGGCGCTCTGCGGCATGCTGCTGGCGCCGGCCGGCAACGCCGCGTTCGCGCAGGGCAAGACCTACACGCTCAAGGTGGCGCTGTTCACGCCGGAACGCTCATCCACGTCCCGCTGGTTCAAGATGCAGGAAAAGCGCCTGGCGGAGAAATCCGGCGGAAGGCTGAAGCTGCAGAACTTCTTCGGCTCGTCCATGGGGCCGATGCCGCGCCATTACGACCTGGCGCGCACGGGCGTCGCCGACATGGCGTTCTTCCAGCACGGCGTCACGCGCGGCCGGTTCCCGCTGACCGAGCTGTTCCACAGCCCGTATCTGGCGCCGGACGGGCACAAGGGCTCGCTGGTGGCCACGAAAACCGCCGCGGATATGAAGGACCGCTACCTGGCGCCGGAGCACAAGGGCACCAGGCTGATATGGGTGGTATTCAACCGCCCGTCCGGGATCTACGACGCGAGCAAGCCGATCCGCTCGCTCGAGGACTTACGCGGCCGCCGCTACCGCGCGCCGACTCCGACCGACGTGGCGATGCTCAAGGCGCTGGGCGGGCTGCCCATCGGCCTGCCGGCGACCGACATGGCGGAAAGCCTCCAGAAGGGTACGATCAACGGCGTCATCACCGATCCCATCGGCGTGTTCTCGTTCAAGCTGGGCGAGATGCTGCGCTACTACTCGCCGATGTTCGTGTCCGTCATCAGCTTCGGGCTGGTGATGAACCCGAAATCCTACGACGCGCTGCCGAAGGACCTGAAGGCCCTGATCGACGAACTGGGCACGAAGGAAGCCGCATCCGAGATGGCCATGCTGTCCTGGGGCAAGGATTTTCCCGCCTACACGAAGTACATGGACTCGTTGAAGCTGGAGCGGATCGCCCTCGCGCCGGAGGCCGACGCCGCCATGCGCGCGGCCGCGGACAAGGTGATGGCGGGTCGCATCGCCGAGATGGAGAAGAAGGGCCTGCCCGCGCGCAAGGCCTATGACGAGATGAAGGCGCTGGCCGCGAAATACGCCGCGGAGTAGCGCCGGACCATGATGGCGCTCATCGGCGCGGCGGCGCGGTTTCTCACCCGCGTCGCCGCCGTCTTCCTGCTGGCCATGGTGGCAGTCAACGTGGTCGACGTGGGGCTGCGCTCGGGCCTCAACGCGCCGATCTTCGGCGCCTATGAGATCGTCGAGTTCCTGCTCGCCGCGGTGGCCTTCCTCGCCATTCCCGAAGCCTTCCTGCGCGACCAGCACATCACGATAGAGCTGATCGACCAGGTCGTGCCGCAGCGCGTCGTCGACTGGCTGCGCGCGATCGGCACGCTGTTCGCCCTCGTCTTCGTCGCCCTGCTGGCCTGGCACATGGTGCGCCCGACGCTGGACTATATGGAGTTCGACGAGGTCTCGATGGACCTGCAATTGCCGCTGGTCTGGAAGGCGGGGCTGATCCTCGCCGGCATCGTGGCTTCGGTGGCGACCGCGTTCGCGCTGTTCCTGCGCGATCTCGGCCGCGCGGCGGGGCGCGGCGCATGACGGCACAGGCCATCGGCGGGCTCGGCGTCGTCGTCCTCATCGTCCTCACCCTGCTGCGGGTGCCGCTCGGCGCGGCGATGGGGCTGGTCGGGCTGATCGGTTACGCCGCCATCGACGGCTGGGACAAGGCCTTCATCGTCTTCGGCACCACGCCGTTCTCGCTGACCCACTACGCCTTCTCGGTGCTGCCGCTGTTCATCCTGATGGGCACTGTGGCGACGCGGTCGAACATGTCGCAGGAGCTGTTCCACGCCGCCAACGCGGTCTTCGCCGGCCGGCGCGGCGCGCTGCCGATGGCCACCATCGGCGCCTGCGCCGGGTTCTCCGCCATCAGCGGCTCGTCGGTGGCCACCGCCGCCACCTTCACACAGATCGCGGTGCCGGAGATGCGGCGCTTCGGCTACGACCTCCGCCTCGCCACCGGATCGGTGGCGGCGGCCGGCACGCTCGGCATCCTGATCCCGCCCTCGGTGATCATGGTGATCTACGCGCTGGCGGCGGAGGAATCGGTGCCGCGGCTGTTCGCCGCCGGGATGTTCCCGGGGCTGATCCTGGCCGCGCTGTTCATGGCGGTGGTCTGGGTCGTGGTGCGGCTGCGCCCCGGCTGGGCGCCGGTCGGCGAGGCGATGCCGTGGCGCGAGCGGCTGCGCGCCGCCGGCGCGATGTGGAAGCTCGCGCTGCTGTTCGGTCTCGCCGTCGGCGGCATCTATACCGGCTGGTTCAGCCCGACCGAGGCCGCCGGCATCGCCGCCTTCGCCGCCATCGTCATCGCCGGGGCGACGCGCCAGCTCTCGCTGCGCGGGCTCTGGGACTGCATCACCGAGACGTTGCGCACCACGGCGATGCTGATGTTCATCATCGTCGGCGCGTGGATCTTCGCCTATTTCGTGGTGCAGACGCGGCTGCCCTCGGGGCTGCTTGACCTCATCGAACATTTCGACCTCGCCCCCTGGGCGGTGATCGCGATGATCCTGGTGTTCTACATCATCCTCGGCTGCGTGCTCGACGCGGTGGCGATCATCCTCGTTACCGTGCCGGTGTTCCTGCCCGTGGTCACCGCAATGGGCTACGACTCGGTGTGGTACGGGATACTCATGGTGGTGGTGGTGGAGATCGGCCTGATCACCCCGCCGGTGGGGCTCAACATCTTCGTCATGCGCGCCCAGCTCCCCGACGTGCCGCTGGGCACGATGTTCGCCGGCATCGCGCCCTTCCTCATCGCCGACTTCGTCCTGATCGCCCTGCTGCTGCTCTTCCCCCAGATCGCGCTCTGGCTGCCGGGGGTACTGTACTGACCTTCCTGTTTTTGCCGCCGCTCCCTGTTGCGCCGCGTCCGATGCCGCTATTCTCCGCCGCGACATGACAGATGATACCGATAGCCGGAAAGACACGGCCGATACCCCCGTGCTGATCGCGGGCGGCGGGCCGGTGGGGCTGGCGCTGGCGACGGAGCTGGGGCTGCGCGGAATTGCCTGCGTGCTGGCGGAAAAGCGCGACGGGTCGCTGCCGGTGCCGAAGATGAGCCAGGCCTCGACCCGCAGCATGGAGTTCTGCCGCCGCTGGGGCATTGCCGAGCAGGTGCGGAACGCCGTCTGGTCGGCCAGCCACGCGCTGGACTTCGTCTACCTGACCAGCCTGACCGGGTTCGAGCTGGCCCGCCAGCGGGTGCCGTCCTACGCGGCGCGCGGGCATCTTCCCTATTCGCCCGAAGGCCCGACCCACTGCCCGCAGATCTTCTTCGACCCGATCCTGGCGGGGCGCGCGAAATCGCTGCCGGGCGTGTCGCTGCGCTACAACACGGCGCTGACTGGCTTCACGCAGGATTCCGGCGGCGTCACCGCCACGCTCGCCGACAGCGTCGGCGGGGCGGAGGAAACGCTGCGCGCCGCCTACCTGGTCGGCTGCGACGGTCCCGGCGGGCTGGTGCGCGAGGCGCTGGACATCCCGCTGGACGGGCTCGGCACCATCGCCCGGTCGATCAACATCTTCTTCCGCTCGCCCTCGCTGGCCGCGCTGCACGACAAGGGCTGGGCGCGGTTCTACCGCACCATCGACGAGACCGGCTGCTGGGGAGAGCTGATCGCCATCGACGGCGAGGCGCTGTGGCGGCTGACCGTGTTCCACGACAGCAGCGAGGCCTTCGACGCCGGCGCCTATCTGCGCCGCTGCGCCGGCCAGCCCTTCGAATACGAGATCATCTCCGCCCAGCCATGGGACCGGCGCGACTACGTGGCGGAACGCTACGGGCAGGGCCGCGTCTTCATCGCCGGCGACTCGGCGCATCAGTGCTCGCCCACCGGCGGGCTCGGCATGCATACCGGGGTGGAGGAGGCGGTCAACCTCGCCTGGAAGATCGAGGCCGTGCTCAGGGGCTGGGGCGGCGCGGCGCTGCTGGACTCCTACGGGCCGGAACGCCGGCCCATCGCGCTGCGCAACGTCGAGCTGTCGACGCAGAGCTACCGCAACATCACCGGCATTCCCGCCGTGCAGCACATCACCGAGCCGGGCGCGGCCGGCGAGGAGGCGCGCGCCGCGTTCGGCCGGCAGCTGGCCGACACCCAGCTTTACTCGGTCGTCGATCACCACAAGGTGCAGTACTGCTACGAGGACTCGCCGGTCTGCATCCCCGACGGCACCCCGCCGCCGGAGGAAGGCGTCGAATACGTCCCCTCCGCCCGTCCCGGCACCCGCGCGCCCCACGCCTGGATCGAGGAGGGGACTTCGACGGTCGACCTGTTCGGCGACGGCTTCGTGCTGCTGCGCCTCGGCGCCGCCCCGCCGTCGGGCCAGGTGCTGGAAGACGCCGCCGCCGCGCGCGGCGTGCCGCTGCGGATCGTGGCGCTGGAGGACGAGGGCATCGCCGGGATCTACCAACAGCCCCTCGTCCTCGTCCGCCCCGACGGCCACGTCGCCTGGCGCGGGCCGGCCGTGCCGGAGGATGCCCTGGCCCTAATCGACCGGGTACGGGGGGCGGCCTAACCCACCGACCCGTCCACGATTACGTCGAGCAGCGTCGGCCCGCCACGGGCCAGCGCGGCGGCGAGCGCGGGGCGGATGGCGTCCGGTTCGGCGATGCGTTCGGCGGTGACGCCGAAGCTGCGGGCCAGTCCGGCGAAATCGATCTCCGGCTTCGTGAGGTCCATCCCCACATAGGCGTCCGAGCCGTGGAAGGCGCGCAGCCGCTGCTTGAGGATGCGATAGCTGCGGTTGTTGGCGATGACGAAGGTGACCGGCAGGTTCATGTTCGCCGCCGTCCACAGCGCCTGGATGGAGTACATCGCGCTGCCGTCGCCGCTCAGCGCGACCACGGGCCGGCCGGGATGGGCGAGCTGCACGCCGACCGCCGCCGGCAGCCCCCAGCCGATGCCGCCGCTGGCATTGCCGTGATAGCCATAGCGGTCGCGATAGGGGTAGAGGTCGAGCAGCTTCTGCGCGCTCGTCAGCGCCTCGTTGACGACGATGGCGTCGGCGGGCAGGGCGTCGATCACGCTGTGCATGAGCCAGTCGGGCGCGATGGGGCGCGCGGCCGATTGCGCGGCCGCCCGTTCGGCTGTCCCGACCCGCCTCGCCGTCCAGTTGGTTCCGGCCAGCGCCGCCAGCCGCCGGGAAACCGTCTGCGCCAGCGCGGCGCCGCCCTTGCGTTCCAGCGCCGGGACCAGCGCGCGCAACGTCTCGCCGACATCGGCGCGGATCGCGATCTCGGCGGCATAGTTCTTGCCCATCTCCCAGTCCTGCTGGCCGATCTGGACGACCGCCGCGCCCGGCGGCAGCGGCTCGACCGGGCTCGCCACCGATGTGCGCAGCACGTCGGCGCCGAGGAAGACCAGCAGGTCGTGCGGCGCCAGCGTCGCCCGCATCTCCTTCTGCGCCCGCGACAGCGCGCCCATATAGGCCGGATGCTCCGACGGAAAGGGCGCGCACCAGGCGATGCTCTCCTGCCAGACGGGCGCGCCCAGCGCCGAGGCCAGCCGGCCTGCATCCTCCAGCGCGTCCGACGTCACCAGCTCGTGCCCCGCGACGATGGCGGGGTTCTTCGCCGCCAGCAGCCGGTCGGCCAGCCGCTCGACCGCGGCCTCGCCGGGCCTCGTGGCGGTGTCGATGCGGGTGCGCGCGCCGAGCTCCACCCCGGCCTCGTCGTTGAGCACGTCGCCGGGCAGGGACAGGAACACCGGACCGCAGGGCGGAGTGCAGGCGACCTTGGCGGCGCGCCGCACAATGCGCGGCAGATCGGCCAGCCGCGTGACCTCCACAGCCCATTTCGTCACCGGCGCGGCGATCGGCACCAGCGGCGCGTAAAGCACCGGTTCGGTCAGGCCGTGCCCCTGCTCCTGCTGGCCGGCGGTGACGATCATCGGCGTGTTGGTAAAGCGCGCGTTGTAGATCGCGCCGATGGCGTTGCCGAGCCCGGGCGCGACATGGACGTTGCACGCCGTGAGCCTGCCGCTCGCCCGGCCGAACCCGTCCGCCATGGCGATGACCACCGATTCCTGCAGCCCCAGCACATAGGGGAAGGACGCATCGCGCCCCAGCGCCTCCATCACCGGCAGCTCCGTCGTGCCGGGATTGCCGAACAGGTGCGTCACCCCCTCGTCACGCAGCAGCGAGAGAAAGGCCGTGCTGCCCCTGATCGCGTTGATCGCGTCCATCGCCGTCGCCTCCCTCAAAGCGATCCGTTCCGGCGACTATAGCCGCGCGGCGAGCGGGAAGACACAGGGGGCGGGAGCCCTACGGCAATTGCACTTGAAGACAGTTCATTCGGTTGTCACCCCGGCCCAGCGGCTCGCCGCGCAGAGCCGGGGTCCGGAACCGCCGCTGAACCCTGGCCCGCTACTGGGCCCCGGCTCAAAGGCCGGGGCGACACTCAGCAGGTTGCCGCGGATATCCGTATGCGGTTGCCCTGGTCGCGCCCCCCGCGGGTGACATCGCGCGATGCCGCGGATAACGTGCGGGTGGAGCGTCGGCGGAGCGAGGAGAGCATGAGCCTGAGCGTCGGATACCTGTTGCCCACCCGCGAGCGCATCGTGGCCGGCGAGCACGGAACCGGGCCGATCCTGGCGCTGGCGGACCATGCCGAGGCGGTCGGGATCGACTCGGTCTGGATCGGGGATTCGCTGCTGGCCAAGCCGCGGCACGAGCCGCTGGCGCTGCTCGCGGCCATCGCCGGGCGGACGAAGCGGGTGAAGATGGGCACCGCCGTGCTGCTGCCGATGCTGCGCAACCCGGTGCTGCTGGCCCATCAGGCGGCGACCATCGACCGGATCGCCGAGGGGCGGCTGATCCTCGGCCTCGGCATCGCCCGCGACATCCCGGCGATCCGGCGCGAGTTCCAGGCCGCCGGCGTGCCGTTCGAGAAGCGCATCGGCACCATGATGGAGCAGGTCCGGCTCTGCCGCGCCCTCTGGGCGGGCGGCAAGGTGGACTGGGACGGGCGCTGGACCGTGCGGGACGCGGAACTCGCGCCGAGGCCCTGTACGCCGGGCGGGCCGCCGCTCTGGGGCGGTGGCGCGGCGGCGGGCGCGCTGCGCCGGGCCGGGCGCGATTTCGACGGCTGGTTCCCCTCCGGCCCCGGCGGTCCGGAAGACTGGGGCGCGTGCTGGGCGCAGGTGACGGCGCATGCCGGGGCGGCGGGGCGCGATCCCGGCTCCGTCACCGGCGCGGCCTATGTCACCGTCGCCGTGAACGACGATTCGGCGGCCGCCGAGGCGGAGCTGAACGCCTATCTCGAGGGCTACTACCTGCGCCCGGCGGCGGAGATCCGCGGCCAGCAGCACTGCTTCGGCGGCAACCCGGACGAGGTCGCCGCCTGGCTCGGCCGGTTCGCGGCCGCGGGGGCGAGCCATCTCTGCGTCCGCTTCACCGGCAGCGACGACGCCCGCCAGATGGAAGAGCTGGTGAAGATCCGCGACGCCATCGGCTGAGGAGCGTCGCGGCGCGCCGTCATGCCGTCCCGGCGCGGCGGCGATACTCGCTGGGCGAGATGCCGGTGCGCTGGGTGAAGAAGCGGGAGAAGTGGCTCTGCGCGCTGAAACCCAGCCGGTCCGCCAGCTCCGCCAGCGGCGCGCCCGATCCGCGCAGCACCTGCATCGCGGCATCCACGCAGACGGCATCGACGAAGCATTGCGGCGACACCCCCATGCAGTCGCGGAAGCGGTCGAAGAAGCGCGACCGCGACAACCCGGCATGGGCCGCCAGCGCGTCGGCGTGATGCCGCTTCGACGGGTGCCGGCGGATGAACTCGATCACCCGGCGGATGCGGTAGTCGTCCGAATGGCCCCGGGCGGCCTGTCCGGACGGCGCGGGGCCCGGCGTTGCCGTCAGCGCGGCGAGTATGCCGCCGATCAGCGCGGCCGGGTCCTCGCCCCCGGCCGCGCCGCCGGCGATGCGCCGGGCCAGCGCGTCGGCCGCGCGGCGCAGCGCCGGGGTGAACGGCGCGCTGGGGCGGTGGAACCCGCAGGCGGCGGGCCCGCGGTGTGCGCAGCCGCACAGCCCGGCGTCGCGCGCCCAGCCATGCTCGACCAGGATCGAGACCAGGCGGGTCGGCGCCGCGGCGTCGTGCAGGTTCGCGTGGGGCTGCCAGGGGTCGATCAGCAGCAGGTTGTCGGCGGTCAGCGGATGCACCGCCTCGCCGATGCGGAACTGCGTGTCGGCGCCGCCGTGCTTGAACACGATGTTGAACTGCGGGTGGGCGTGGGTGACGACCGGATGATCCAGCCGGATCATCGTGGCCCGGCCGAAACGGTCCTGACAAAGGCCGATCGCGCGCCCCATCGCCGATTCCTCCCGATCCCGGCGCTTCGGCGCCGTGTTTCCCATCCGGCCACTATAGCGGCGATCCGGGGCGGTAAAAACCGGTTCATTCCGTCCCGAAAATCGGACGCTTTGGTAAACGGCGCCTGCCCGACCGGTCTATGATCTACGTTCAGGCCCCGTCGATCCACCGTGCAGGGAGCGGTGCCGGCAGGGCGTCGCCGCCCCGGGGCGGCTGAAAACTTGGGAGGAAATCATGAGGACACTACGCGCGAGCATTCTGGGCCTCGCCGCCGCCGGGCTGCTGTTCGGCGCCGCGGGGGCGTCCGCCGAACCGCTCAAGATCCGCATCGGCTGGGTGGTGACGCCGGCGCAGCTGACGCCCTTCCTGTTCTCCAGGAAGGAGATCCTGAAGCATTACGGCAAGAGCTACACCGTCGACCCGATCCGCTTCCGCGGCTCCGCGCCGCAGATCACGGCGCTGGCGGCGAACGAGCTCGACATCGCGGCCTTCGCCTATTCCGCCTTCGCGCTGGCGATCCAGAACGCGAAGATGACCGACCTGAAGGCCATAGCGGACGTGTTCCAGGACGGGGTGGGAAGCCATTATTCGATCGAGTACCTGGTCCGCAACGACAGCCCGATCCGGACGATACAGGACCTGAAGGGCAAGCGCCTGGCGACCAACGGCATCGGCGGTGCCATCGACATGGCGATGCGCAAGCATCTCCGCGCCAACGGGATGGAGGACAAGCGCGACTACAGCGTGACCGAGATCCGGTTCCCCAACATGAATGCCGCGCTGCACGAGAAGAAGGTGGACATGGTCGGGGTGCTGATCCCGTTCGCGCCGGGGATCAAGGCCAAGGGGGCCCGCCCGCTGTTCACGATGAAGGACGCGATGGGTCCGTCGCAGATGATCTTCTGGGCGGCGCGCGATCCGTTCCTGAAGAAGAACAGGGCGGCGCTGACCGATTTCTTCGAGGACCACCAGCGCGCGCTGCGCTGGTTCACCGATCCGAAGAACCGCGCCGAGGCGCTGCAGATCATCGCCGACTTCACCAAGCGCCCGGTCAAGAGCTACGAGAGCTGGGTCTTCACCGGCAAGGATTTCTACCGCGATCCGACCGGCAGGGTGAACGTCGAGGCGTTGACCAGCAACGTGAAGGTGCAGCGCGACCTCGGCTTCCTGAAGATCGATATCGATGTGCCCGCGCATGTCGACAACTCGTTCGTCGAGGAAGCCGCCAAGCGGCTGAACTAGCCCGTGGCGGACGCATCGGCGGCGGGCGCGGGCGGCATCCGCATCGCGAATGTCGGGCACACATACCGCCCGCCGCGGGGCCGGCCCGTCACGGCCCTGGAGGAGGTGTCGCTGGAGGTCGCGGAGAACGAGTTTCTCGCGCTCCTCGGCCCCAGCGGCTGCGGCAAGTCCACCCTGCTCTACCTGATCGGCGGGTTCCTGCCGATCGAGAGCGGGGGGATTTCGGTCGGGGGCACGCCTGTGGCCGCCCCCGGTCCCGACCGCGGCGTCGTGTTCCAGCACTTTGCGCTGTTCCCGTGGAAGACGGTGCGCGAGAACGTGCTCTACGGGCTGGAGAAGCAGCGCCTGCCGAAGGCCGAGCGCGAGGCGCGCGCCGCCGCCTTCATCGAGATGGTGCACCTGGACGGGTTCGAGGATTCGTACCCGTCGCAGCTTTCCGGCGGAATGAAGCAGCGCGTGGCCATCGCCCGCACCCTGGCGATGGACCCGGGCACGCTGCTGATGGACGAGCCGTTCGGCGCGCTCGACGCCCAGACCCGCAGCCTGATGCACGAGGAACTGCTGGCGATACTGAAGCGTACCGCCAAGACGGTGGTTTTCGTCACCCACGACGTTCAGGAGGCCGTGCTGCTGGCCGACCGCGTCGCGGTGATGACGGCGCGGCCCGGCCGGATCAAGACGGTGGTGGACGTCGCCGACGTCGGCGGCGCGGCCGACGCCATCCGCGACCCGCGCTTCGTGGAGAAGGTGGATTTCCTGTGGGGCCAGGTGCGCGACGAGGCGCTGGCGGCGCAGAAGGGCGGCGCGGGATGACGGCCGCGCTGTGGCGCTACACGCCGCTGTTCCTGATCGCGGCGGCGTGGGAGGGGGCGATCCGCGCGGGGCTGATGGACTCGTCCCTGCTGCCGCCGTTCTCCGAGGTGATGGCGGCGCTCGGCCGCCTCGTCGTCGACCCGGAGCTCTACCGCCACGCGGCCGCCTCGCTGATGCGCGAGGTCGCGGGGTTCGGCCTCGCGGTGATCGTCGGCATCGCGCTCGGCATCGTCATGGCGTGGTACGTGCCGGTGCGCATCCTGGTGAACCCGCTGGTGCGCTGCATCTATCCCATGCCCAAGTCGGCGCTGATCCCGGTGATGATCATGTGGCTCGGGCTGGGACATCTCGCCAAGATCGGGCTGATCTTCCTCGGCTGCCTGCTGCCGGTGATCGTCTCGGCCTTCAACGCCGCGCGCGGGGTGGACACGGTGCTGATCTGGTCGGCCCAGGCGGCCGGCGCGACGCGGCGGCAGATCCTGACGGAGATCGTGCTGCCCGCCTCGCTGCCGGAAATCCTGGCGGGGGTGCGCACGTCGCTGGCGCTCAGCTTCGTGCTGCTGGTGAGCAGCGAGTTCCTGATGGCGCGCGAGGGGCTGGGCTACATGATCGCGTTCCTGGGCGAGGGCGGCGTCTACGACGCCATGTTCGCCGCCGTGCTGCTGGTGACGGGGATCGGCTTCGCCGCCGACCGCGCCTATCTCGCCGTCGCGCGGCGCCTGCTGGTCTGGCGGGAGTAGGGCGATGGGCATGCGCTTCGAACAGGACGGGATCGGCGCCGCGGCGCTGCGGCTGCTGGCCGGCACCGGCTCGGTGATCGCGCTGCTGGCGGCGTGGGAGGTGCTGGCGCGCGCAGGCGTCGTGTCGGAGTTCCTGCTGCCGCGTTTCTCGGACGTGGTCGGGCGCATATGGGAGGACGCGCTGGGCGGGGTGCTGTTCGTCCAGATCGGGCTGACGGTCTGGCGCGCGGTGCTGGGCTTCGCGCTGGCCGGGCTGGTCGGGATCGTCGTCGGGGTCGTGATGGCGCGCAACCGCGGCGCCAACTGGTTCTTCGATCCCATCGTCTCGATCGGCTTCCCGTCGCCCAAGATCGCGTTCCTGCCGGTGTTCATCCTGTGGTTCGGGCTCGACGACAGCTCCAAGGTGCTGATGACCGTCTTCGCCGCGGTGTTCCCCGTGATCGTCGCCACCGCCGCGGGCACGGAGGGCGTGGACAAGTACCTGATCTGGTCGGCCCGCAACGCCGGGGCGAGCGAGCGCGATATCCTGCACGAGATCGTCCTGCCCGCCGCGCTGCCGCAGATCATGACCGGCCTGCAGGTCGCGCTGCCGATCTCGCTGATCATCACCATCGTCAGCGAGATGGTGATGGGGGGCGAGGGGCTCGGCGGCAACATGATCCAGGCCGGCCGTTTCGCGGATTCGCTCGGCGTCTTCGCGGGCATCGTGCAGATCGCAATCGCCGGCTACGTCCTCATCAAGGGGATGGAGATCCTGCGCCGCCGGCTGCTGGCCTGGCACCAGGAAACGCAGCAGATTTCGACCTTCTGACGAACAGGGAGCGACAGCGATGACGGATGCGAAGGGCCTGCGCCAGGTCGGCTATTTCGACTGCCCCGGCGGCGGCCAGATCGTGGTGGAGGATGGAGTCGCCTATATCGGCCACATGGAGGCGCCGGCCGGCACCACCACGGTCGACGTGCGCGACCCGGCGAATCCGAAGCAGATCGCGCATCTGGCGATGCCCGACCGCACCCATTCGCACAAGGTGCGCGTCGGCGGCGACCTGATGGTCACCAACCGCGAGGCGCTGCCATTCCAGAAGGGTCATCCCGAGGGCTTCAAGGGCGGGCTCGGCATCTGGGACAACGCCAGGCGCGGCCACCCGAAACTCATCACCGTATGGGAAACCGAAGGGATGGGCGTCCACCGCTTCGACTTCGACGGCCGCTACGCGTACATCTCGCCCACCGTCGACGGGTATCTCGGCAACATCGTGATGATCCTCGACCTCAAGAACCCGGAACGGCCGGAGGAGGTCGGCCGCTGGTGGCTGCCCGGCCAGTGGACCGCGGGCGGCGAGGAGCCGACGTGGAAGGGCGCGGCGCATCGCTGCCACCACCCGCTGCGGCGCGGCGACCGGCTGTACACCAGCTACTGGCACGGCGGGTTCGTGATCCTCGACATCGAGGACATGTCGAAGCCGAAGATGATCAGCCACCTGGACTGGAGCCCGCCCTTCCCCTGGCCGACCCACACGACCCTGCCGCTGCCCTACCGGCTTCAGGGGCGGGACATCATGCTGGTGGCGGACGAGGACGTGCTGCGCACGCACAAATCCTACCCGTCCTTCCTGTGGCTGGTGGACATCACCGACGAGGCACACCCGATGCCGTTCTCCAGCTTTCAGATCGACGCGGTCGACGGTTCGGAACAGCCGGAATTCACCGGCTGCCACCAGCCCAGCGAGAAGGTGGACGGCACCGAGATTCCGGTCGCCTGGTTCGCCCACGGGCTGCGCATCGTGGACATCGCGAAGCCGCACGCGCCGAAGGAGATCGCCCATTTCATGCCCGAGCCCCAGCCCGGCTGCGACCGCGTGCAGTCCAACGACGTGACCTTCGACGAGCGCGGGCTGATCTACCTGCTCGACCGCCTGCGCGGCATGGTGATACTGGAGCGCGTATAGGGCGGGGCTGTGGCCCGCGCCTCCCTTCTCGTCATGCGCCGGCTTGACCGGCGCATCTTCGCGGGGTGGAGTGCCGGCTGGACGGAGATGGCCCGGTCAAGCCGGGCCATGCCGCAAGAAAATGAATGAAGGGGGTTGATCCGGCACCATGCGGGCATCCAGCATCACGGTCCCGCTCCGCGACGGCGAGATGGGCGCGTACCTGGCGATCCCGGACGGACCGCCGAAAGGCGCGATCGTCGCCATCATGGAGATCTGGGGCGTCAACGATACCATGCGGGCGCATGCGCACGAGTTCTGCGAGGCGGGATTCGTCTGCCTGGTGCCGGACCTGTTCTGGCGACAGGCGCCGGGGCTGGAGCTGTCCGACACCGACCCCGCCGACCAGGTCCGCGCGTTCGACCTCTATTTCGACTTCGACTACGACCTCGGCGTGCGCGACATGGAGGACACCACGGCCTTCCTGCGGGCCCATCCCGCGACCAACGGCAAGGTCGGCACGGTGGGCTACTGCCTCGGCGGCAAGATGGGGTTCCTGATGTGCTGCCGCACCGATATCGACTGCGCCGTGGCCTATTACGGCACCTATATCGAGCATTCCATCGCCGAGGCGCCCAACCTGCACCGGCCCTTCATGCTGCACCAGGCGCTGGTCGACGCCTGGGTGCCGCCGGCGGTCTGCGCCTTCATCCGGCGCAGGCTGTCGCTCAACCCGCTGGTGGAGATCCACGGCTTCGAGGGCGCCGATCACGCCTTCGCCCGCCACGGCAGCCCGGTCTTCGACGCGAAGCACGCGGAACGCGCCCTGTCGCTCTCGGTGGAATTCTTCCACCGCCATCTGGATTAGACTCTAGGTTTCCCGCGCCACGATGCGTTCGGAGGAGGCGTGGACGCCGCAGGTGCGCAGGGGGACATTCCCGGTGACGGTGAAGCTGTGGCGCGTGTTCGCCGGCAGCACCAGCGTGTCGCCCGGTCGGATCGGCGCGGGATCGCCCTCGCCGTCGATCCAGGCCACGCCCTCGCCCTCCAGCACGGTGACGACCTCCATGTAGGGGTGCGCGTGGATGCCGGTCGAGTAGCCGGGCGGCGAGGTCTGCACGCCGACGCGGATCGGGGTCGAGCCCGCCTCGTCGCCGACGATGGTGCGATAGCTGGCCCCGCCGGGAAAAATCTCCTCTGGCAGGCTGTCGTGGCGAACGATCGGCATGGTCCTGTAATCCTCGCATGGCCGGGCAGGCGCCCGAGCATAGCCTCCGCGGCCCCGTCGGCGAAACGGCCATGACCGGCGGGACGCCGGCAGGCTCGACGCTCTCCGGCCGATTAAGCCCCGCGCCGGTGCCGTCGGGACCGGTTCTGCGCTAGACTCCCGGCGAGGACACAGGATGAGGGAGGGCCGGTCGCATGGCGATCGACGTACACGCGCATTTCGTGCCGCGGGAAATTCTGGATACGCTGGAGACCGCCGGGCGGGATTACGGCGTCAGCCTGGTCGAGAACGAGCCGGGCTGCCGCGCCTGCCGCTTCGCCCATGGGCTTCAGACGCGCTCGTTCTACGACGGGCTGCTCGACGTCGATCTCCGGCTGGGGGAGATGGACCGGCAGGGCGTGTCGCGCCAGCTGCTCTCGCTGTGGGGGGACCTGTTCGGCTACGGCCTGCCGGTCGCCAAGGGCGCGGCCTGGCACCGGCTGCTCAACGACGCGCTGGCGCGCACGGCGGAGGCGCATCCCGAGCGGTTCTCCTGGATGGCCTCGGTGCCGTTGCAGGACGGCGCGGCGGCGGCGAGGGAGCTCGAGCGCGCGGCGGCCGCCGGCGCGGTCGGCGCCGTGGTCGCGGCCAATGTCGAGGGCGAGAACCTGGGCGACCGCGAGCTGGACGAATTCTGGTCCGCCTGCACGCGGCTCGACATGCCGGTCTTCGTCCATCCCGCGCTGCCGCATGCCGAGGGACGGGCGCGGCGCTTCGGGCTGAACCAGATCGTCGCCTACACCGCCGACACCACCTATGCCGTCGGCTCGCTGATCCTGTCCGGCGCGCTGGACCGGCACCCGACGCTGCGCCTGGTGCTGTCGCATGGCGGCGGCCAGCTCGTCTGGCTGATCGGCCGGTTCGACCGCATGCACGACAAGGGCGCGCCCGGCGTGACAGGCGATGCGGCGGCGATGGCGCCCTCCGCCTATCTCGACCGGTTCCACTACGACACCATCCTGCATGACGACCGGGCGCTCCGGCATCTGCGCGAGGTGGTGGGGACCGGGCGCATGCTGCTCGGCACCGATATCCCGTTTCCCATCGGCGATGACGATCCGCTGGCGACGCTCCGTGCCGCCGGGTTCGACGCCGCGGAGCAGGACGCCATCTGCGAACGCAACCCCCGCGCTTTGTATGCCCGGCTAGGCTGATCCGGTAGATTGCCCGAAGCGCCGTGAACAGGACCGAGCCGCATGCACATCGATCTGCACACCCATTTCCTGCCCCCCGACTGGGAGGACTGGGCCTCGAAATACGCCGGCAACCGGTGGCCGCGGCTGGAGCATTGCGACGCCTGCACCGCCAACATGATGGTCGGGGACCGCCTCTTCCGACGCGTGACCGACCAGTGCTGGTCGCCGGAACGCCGGATCGCCGACATGGACCGGCTCGGCATCGCGAAGCAGGTGATCTCGCCGGTGCCGATCATGCTGTGCTACTGGGCCGAGGCCGAGGCCTGCCGGGCCTTCTCGCGGCTGCAGAACGAATATTGCGCCAGGATCGTCGCCGACCGTCCCGACCGGTTCGGCGGCATGGCGACGGTGCCGCTGCAGGACACCGGCATGGCGATCGCCGAGCTGCGCCATGCGGTGGAGACGCTGGGCCTGCGGGCGGTGGAGATCGGCTCATTTCCCGGCGGGCGCGAGCTGGACGATCCGGCCGTGTTCCCGTTCTTCGAGGCCTGCGTGGACCTGGACGTCGCGGTCTTCGTCCATCCGGCGGATGCGGTGATCGGCAAGGAGCGGATGGGCGATTACTACATGCCCAACATCTCCGGCAACCCGCTGGAGACGGCGCATGCCATCACCCGCTTCATCTTCGGCGGCGTGCCGGAGCGGCTGCCGGAGCTGCGCATCTGCTTCGCCCATGGCGGCGGGGCGTTCCCCTGGATTCTGGCCCGCGTCGAGCACGGCTGGACGGTGCGCGAGGAGCCGAAGGCGAACATCGTGAAATCCCCGCGCGAATACGCGAAGGGGCTCTGGTACGACTCGCTGGTGTTCACGCCCGAGAACCTGAACTTCCTGATCGCCGTGGTCGGCGGCGACCGTGTGACGATCGGCAGCGATTACCCGTTCAGGCTCGGCGAGGAGGACCCGGTCGGCTTCCTCGACCGCTGCGGGCTGGACGATGCGGCCCGCCGGGCGATCGGGCACGGCAACGCGCTGGCCTTCCTCGGAGGCGGGGGGTGAGGGAAGCGCGATGAAGCTCGACGTTTTCAACCATATCCTGCCCAGGGCCTATTTCGAGCGGCTGGTCGACATCATCCCCGACAGGCGCATGCTCGACCGCTAT
>WHUE01000074.1 GCA_009377375.1 Alphaproteobacteria bacterium
GGCGGTGTTCGCCATGCTCTGCGCCGTCGCCTGCATCTCGGCTGCGGCGGAGGACACGGTGTCGAGCGCGACCATCACCTCGTTCTGGAAGGCCTCGATCATCGCGTCGATCTTTTCGGCGCGCGCCTTCTGCTCCGCGGCGGCCTGCTCCTGCGCTTCGGCCTCCCGACGCTCCTTTTCCAGGGCCTCCTGCCGGCGCTGGTTCTCCTCTTCCATGGCGCGGCGTTCCGCCTCGGCCTGTTCGGCCTGAAGGCGCCGTCTCTCGACCAGACCGTCCTTGAAGACGCGGACGGCGGCCAGCAGACGGCCGATCTCGTCGGTGCTCTGGCGGTTCTCGATCTCCACCTCCATGTCGCCCTCGGCGAGCTTCTGCGTCGCCGCGGTCAGCCGGGACAGCGGCTGCGTGATGCCACGGACGACGACGAACGCGATGAGGATGGTCAGGCCCAGCGACGCGACAATGACGGAGGTGATGACCAGGAAGCTCCGCTGCGCGCCGTCGCGCAGCGCGCTGGCCGCGCCCGTCATGTCGCCGATGACCCGGTTCTCGACCAGCTTGAGATCGTCGAGGCGGTCTGTGCTCGCCTTGAACCATTTCTCGACGGTGATGCCCTCGTTCGAGCCGGTATCGGCGCTCTCCACGCCGACGCTCCGCATGCGGAGAACTTCCTTGGTCTTCTGCTCGCCCGAGATCTTCCTGTACAGGGCGACCTGATCCGACGTCGCATGGTCGACGAAGACGCGGAGGAAGGCCTCCTGGGCAGAGACCGCCTGAAGGAACTTGTTCAGCGCGATGCGATTGAACTCGTTGCCGCCGAAGCCCGAAATGCCGGCGGCGCGTTCATGGCCCGCGAATTCCTTGGCCTGCAGCAGCGCGTTGTAAGCGGTGATCGCAGTCCGTTCCCTGGGCGTCGAGGCGAGGTCCGCCATGTTGCGCAGAATGGCGAGAGCGCTGTCGATGATGACGGTGTAGCGGCGCGCCGCCTCGGTGGTCGTCGTCGAGGTGGTGTCCACATCCTCGCGCAGCTTGTCGAGCTCTCCCACCGCGTTCCGGAACGCCTTGATCTCCTTGCGCAGCGCCTTTTCGAATGCCATCTGGTCCATCCGCGCGAACCAGCTCCGCACGCCGCCCACCTGGGCATCCGCGGTCTTGCGCCGCTGCCTGGTTTCGTCGCCGAGCTTCTTGCCGCTCGACGCGATGAACCCGACGGCGAGTCCGCTCTCGGCCTGGAGCTCATGCACCAGCCCGCCGACATCGCGGGCAAAATTGGCGAGATCGGCAAGGGTCTGCGTTTCCTCAACCAGCGCGCGCTTTTCCGCGATATGACCCCAGGCGAGCCAGAGGGAGGCCAGCACCGGCAACGCGACGATGAAGACGATGCGCTGGCCGATCGCCATATTGCGGATCACGGCAGCGAGTCCTTTCCGCTGCTTTTTCGTTTTGGGGGCTTCGACCGGTTCGGCGGAAGCGATTTCGTCGTCCTCGACGGGCTGCATGGCTTCGGACATCAGGCGCTTACTCCCTAGACAGCTCACGGGCCGGTTCGGCGCAACACGCCACCGGCTGCTTTCGTTGGTCACGACGCTCCGCGGCAGTACGGAGATCCAACATTGTCGCCGTTTTTCTCCAGTCGGCTCGCTCATATCCGAAAACGTCGCCGGGCGCGCATCGGATACTTGGATATGCAACCGCTTTATTAGCGGGCCTAATCTTAAGAATTGATTTATTCAGCGCCTGTCCCGGGATTTTCGGCGGGCGCCAGCCGCAATCTTGCCATATTGGGTTGCTAGCTGGTCCCTGGTGAGCTGGAGACGCCGGGACGTTGCAAGAACATGAGGCCGGGGTGCGCCGACGCACCACATATGGTATAAGGCGAACTCCGAGACGAACAGTTTTTCTGGAACAGAAATGGCCGGCCATTCCCAGTTCAAGAACATCATGCACCGCAAGGGCGCGCAGGACAAAAAGCGCGCCAAGATATTCACCCGCCTGATCCGCGAGGTGATGGTCGCGGCGCGCGAGGGTCTGCCCGACCCGGAGATGAACCCGCGCCTGAAGGCCGCGATCGCTGCCGCAAAGGCCCAGAACATGCCCAAGGACAATATCGAGCGCGCCATCAAGCGCGCCACCGGCGAGGGCGACGGGGCCGCCTACGAGGCGATCCGCTATGAAGGCTACGGCCCGGGCGGGGTCGCCCTGATCGTCGAGGCGCTGACCGACAACCGCAACCGCACCGCGAGCGAGGTGCGCGCTGCGTTCAGCAAGAACGGCGGCTCGCTGGGGGAGACCGGCAGCGTTTCCTTCCAGTTCGACCGCGTCGGCTCGATCGCCTACCCGGCCGGCGCCGCCAGCGCCGAGACGATGTTCGAGGCGGCGCTGGAGGCCGGCGCCGCCGATGTGATGTCGGGCGAGAACGGACATGAGGTGGTGTGCCCGCCGGACGAGCTCAACGCGGTGCGCGACGCGCTCGAGGCCCGTTTCGGCGCGCCCGAGCAGGCGGAGCTGATCTGGAAGCCGCAGAACACGATCCCGGTCGACGAGGAGACGGCGGACGCGCTGTTCCGACTGATGGAGGCGCTGGATGAAAGCGACGACGTGCAGTCGGTGGCGGCGAACTATGAGATCGACGACGCCACCATGGAACGGCTGACGGCGTGATGGCAGCCCGGCGCGCATCGCGGGATCCGACCGGCGCGGGCCGATGGCCGCGATAAGGCTGCTGGGCCTCGATCCCGGGCTGAGGATCACCGGCTGGGGCGTCATCTCGGTGGACGGCAACCGGCTGTCCCACGTGGCGGACGGCGCGGTGGCGGTGGGCGCGGACGCCCCCTTGGCCGACCGGCTGGCGGCGCTTTACGAAGGGCTGTCGCGGGTGCTGGCCCAGTTCGCGCCCGACGAGGCGGCGGTGGAGGAGACCTTTGTCAACCGCAATCCGGCCTCGACGCTGAAGCTGGGCCAAGCGCGCGGGGTGGTGATGCTGGTGCCGGCGCGCTCGGGCGTTCCGGTCTTCGAATATTCCACCAACCTGGTGAAGAAGTCGCTGGTCGGCGCCGGCCACGCGGCCAAGCAGCAGGTCGGGATGATGGTGCGCACCCTGCTGCCGGGCGCCGTGCTGGAAACGGCGGATGCCGCCGACGCGCTGGCCGTCGCCGTCTGCCACGCCCATCACCGCGCCTCGCGGCGCCGACTCCAGAGCGCCCTGGCGCAGGCCGGGGCGCTGTGAGCCGGCGGGAGGTGCGGCCATGATCGCCAGGCTGACCGGCGTGATCGATTCCGTCGGCGAGGACTGGACGGTGCTCGACGTCGGCGGCGTCGGCTATCTCGTCTACTGCTCCGGCCGCACGCTGCGGGCGATCGGCGGGCGCGGCGCGCAGGCGTCGCTGTCCATCGAAACCCATGTGCGCGAAGACCACATCCATCTCTACGGTTTCGCCGACGCCGACGAACGCGACTGGTTCCGGCTGCTGACCACGGTGCAGGGCGTGGGCGCCAGGGTGGCGGTCGCCATCCTGTCGGCCCTGTCGCCGGACCAGCTCACCGGCGCGGTCGCCGCGCAGGACAAGGCGGCGTTGACGGCGGCGCAGGGCGTCGGCGCCAAGCTCGGCGCCCGCATCGTCTCCGAGCTGCGCGACAAGGTGGACGCGCTGGCGATGCTGCGCCGGGCCGATTCCCCGTCGGCCGCCCGCGCCGGCGACGGCGATACCGGCACGGTGCCCGATGCGGTCAGCGCGCTGGTCAACCTGGGATACAGGCGAACGGAGGCCTTCGGCGCCGTTTCGCATGCCGCCCGGCTGCTCGGCGATGCGGCGACCGTCGAGTCGCTGATCACGGCCGGGCTCAAGGAGCTCGGCGCATGAACGACGGGCGGGTGGTCGCGGCGGAGTTCGGAGAGGCCGATGCGAGCGAGTTCACGCTGCGTCCGCAGACGCTGGACGATTTCGTCGGTCAGCCCCAGCTCTGCGAGAACCTGCGGGTGTTCATCCGGGCCGCGCGGAGCCGCGCCGAGCCGCTGGACCATGTGCTGTTCTACGGCCCGCCCGGCCTGGGAAAGACCACGCTGGCGCAGATCGTCGCGCGCGAGCTGGGGGTGGGCTTCCGCGCCACCTCCGGGCCGGTGATCGCCCGCGCCGGCGACCTGGCGGCGATCCTGACCAATCTGGAACCGCGCGACGTGCTGTTCATCGACGAGATCCATCGCCTCGCACCGGTGGTCGAGGAGGTGCTGTATCCGGCGATCGAGGATTTCAAGCTGGACCTCATCATCGGCGAGGGACCCGCGGCGCGCTCGGTGCGCATCGATCTCGCCCCCTTCACCCTGATCGGCGCGACCACGCGGTCGGGGCTGATCGCCACCCCGCTGCGCGACCGCTTCGGCATTCCGCTCCGGCTCAACTTCTATGCGCCGGCGGATCTGGAACGCATCGTGAAGCGGGGCGCCAGGCTGCTCGACATGCAACTGACCGACGACGGCGCGGCGGAGATTGCGGCGCGGTCACGCGGCACGCCGCGCGTCGCGGGACGGCTGCTGCGCCGGGTCCGCGACTTCGCCTCGGTCGACGGGGTGGATCGGGTGGACGCGGCCGCCGCCGACCGCGGGCTCAATCGGATGGAGGTCGACAGGCTCGGCCTCGATGCGATGGACCGGCGCTATCTCCGCTGCATCGCCGAGAACCACGGCGGCGGACCGGTGGGGGTGGAAACCCTGGCCGCGGCGCTGTCGGAGCAGCGCGACGCCATCGAGGAGGTGATCGAGCCGTTCCTGATCCAGCAGGGGCTGGTGCACCGGACGCCGCGCGGCCGGGTCATCACCGAGGGCGGGTTCCGCCATCTCGGCATCTCGCCGTCCAGGAAGACGCTGGAGCAGCTCGATCTTCTGCGCGCCGAGGAGGCGGACGACGATGTCCGCTGAAACGACTTCGGGCGCGATCGTCGGCGGCGTGCATGTCTATCCGCTGCGCGTCTATTTCGAGGACACGGACACGGCGGGCGTCGTCTACTACGCCAACTATCTCAAATACGCCGAGCGCGCGCGGACCGAGATGCTGCGCACGCTGGGCGTGCCGCACGCGGCGATGATGGCCGGGGACGGGCTCACCTTCGCCGTCAGGCGCTGCGAGGCGGACTACCTGCGGCCGGCGCATCTTGACGACGCGCTGCAAGTGCACACGTCCGGTATCGCGCTCGAAGCCGCCAGCCTCTGGGCCGACCAGGTGGTGATGCGCCGCGACGAGACGCTGGTCAGGATGCGGCTTCGCCTGGCATGCCTCGGCGAGGGCGGCCGGCCGGCCCGGCTGCCGCCAGCGCTGCGGACGGCGCTGCGACCGCTGCTGCGGGACGGCGGTCGGGGCGGATTTGCAGAACAGTACGGGATCAGGAACAGGACTTACGCATGGAACCAAACGCCGTAGCCTCCGCCGCACTCGCCGGCTCAGTGTCCACCGATCTTTCGGTCTGGGGGCTGTTCCTGCAGGCCGACTGGATCGTCAAGACGGTGATGATCGCGCTGCTGCTCGCATCGTTCTGGTGCTGGGCGATCATCTTCGAGAAGATCCTGCGGCTGCGCCGGCTACGCGCCCAGGCGCAGGATTTCGAGGATTCGTTCTGGTCCGGCGGCTCCCTAGAAGACCTCTACGACCGGCTGGATTCGCGTCCCACCGATCCGATGTCGTCGATCTTCATCGCCGCGATGCGCGAATGGCGACGCTCGGCCTCCAAGGGGTTGAGCGAGGCGTCGACGAAGGCCGGGCTGTCGCAGCGCATCGACCGCGTCATGTCGATCACGCTGGGTCGCGAGATGGATCACCTGGAGCGCTACATGACGTTCCTGGCCTCCGTGGGCTCCACCGCCCCGTTCATCGGGCTGTTCGGGACGGTGTGGGGAATCATGAACAGCTTCCAGGCGATCGCGGTGTCCAAGGACACGTCGCTGGCGGTGGTGGCGCCCGGCATCGCCGAGGCGCTGTTCGCCACCGCGCTGGGTCTGGTCGCGGCGATTCCCGCCGTGGTCGCTTACAACAAGATCTCGGCCGATCTCGGTCGCTACGCCGCCCGGCTGGAAGCCTTCGCGGGAGAGTTCAGCGCCATCCTGTCCCGCCAGTTCGAGGAAAGGGGCTGATCCGTGGCAATCGATTTCGGCAGCGGCGGACGGAATCGCCCCGGCGGCACATACCGCCGGGCGGCGCCTCTCAGCCAGATCAACGTCACGCCGATGGTGGACGTCATGCTGGTGCTGCTGGTGGTGTTCATGATCACCGCGCCGCTGCTGACCGTCGGCGTGCCGGTCGATCTGCCCAAGACCGCCGCGACGCAGATGATGGGACAGGACGAGCCCCTGGTCCTCTCTATCACCGAGGACGGCAAGGTCTATCTGCAGGAAACGGAGCTGGCGATGGACAGTGTCGTCGCGCGGCTCGAGGCCGTGACCAGCGCCAAGCGCGACACCCGCATCTTCGTCCGCGGCGACCGCCGCATCGCCTACGGCAAGGTGATGGAGCTGATGGGATTGCTGAACGTCGCCGGGTTCAGCCGCGTGGCGCTGGTGGCCGAATTGCCGAAATCGCAACCCGCCGCCCAGGGGCGGGGTCGGTGAGTCATGCGCAAGGCGGCCATCATCTCGGCGTTGCTGCACGTGTCCGTGTTCGTGTTCGCGTGGTTCGGCCTGCCGTCGCTCTTCCGCGACGACCCGCTGCACGACCAGATGGTGCAGGTCGAAATGGTGGTGCTGGACGAGCCGCCGAAGCCGGAACCGAAGCCGGCGCCGCCGAAGCCGAAACCCGCACCGAAGCCGGTCGCCGCGCCGCCGCCCCCGCCGCCGGAACCGCCGCCCGTGCCCGAGCCGCCGAAGCTGGCCGAGGTCGCTCCCGAGCCGCCGCCGCCCGAGCCGGAGCCCGTTCCGGCGCCGAAGGAGAAGCCGAAGCCCAAACCCGAGCCGAAGCCCAAGGCGGAACCGAAGCCCGCGCCGAAGCCCGTGGCGAAGGCGCCGCCGAAACCGGCACCCAAGCCAAAGCCGAAGCCGAAGGCCAAGCCCAAGCCGCCGCCGGACCAGTTCCAGAACATTCTCAAGGATCTGGCCCGGGAGAAGGCCGCGCTGGAGAAATCGGAATCGAAGGACAGGAAAAAGGACCAGGTTGCCGCCGTTCCGCCGGAGCCCAAGGCCGACCGCCCGGCCTCCCGCGCGACCGATATCGATTCCGCGCGGGCCTCGGCGCAGCTGGCGTCGCTGGTGAAGCAGCAGGTGACGCCGTGCTGGAACATCCCGGGCGGCGCCAAGGACGCGCAGAAGATGCAGATCGCGGTGCGCATCCAGCTCAACCCGGACGGCACGCTGCGCGGCCCGCCGCGCATAGAGGACGCCGCGCGCATGAGTTCCGACCCGTTCTACCGTGCGATGGCCGAAAGCGCCGCGCGTGCGCTCCGCCTGCCGTCCTGCACGCCGCTGCGGCTGCCCTACGCCCAGTACGACCTGTGGAAAGACATCACCCTTATCTTTGACCCCAGCGAAGCGCTTGGACCATGAAACAGATATTGACGATCCCGATCCATGCCCTCGGCGCCGTGCGCGGCCTCGCGGCATTCGCAGCGCTCGCGGCGCTGCTGCTGACGGTTCCCGCCCATGCCGAGCTGCGCGTGGATATCACGCGGGGCAAGATCGAACCGCTGCCTATCGCCATCCCGGATTTCTTCGCGGTCAACGATGCGGCGGCGGCATACGGGCGCAACGTCGCCCAGGTCATCCAGGCCGATCTGGAGCGGTGCGGGCTGTTCCGGGCCATCGACAGGCGCGCTTTCATCCAGGGCGGGGAATCGTTGCGTGTGCGTCCGCGCTTCGGCGACTGGCGGCTGGTCAACGCCCAGGCCCTGGTCGTGGGCAGCGCCGAAATCCGGGAGGACGGGCAGCTTCGCGTGGAGTTCCGCCTGTGGGACGTTTTCGGCGAGCAGCAGCTCATCGGGCTGCGCTCGGACACCCAGCCGTCCAACTGGCGCCGTATCGCCCATATCATCGCCGACGCCATATACAAGCGGATCACCGGCGAGGAGGGCTATTTCGATACCCGCATCGTCTATGTCGCCGAATCGGGGCCGCCCAAGCTCCGCATCAAGCGGCTGGCGATCATGGATCAGGACGGCGCTAACCACCGCTACCTGACCAGCGGCAGCGACCTTGTGCTGACGCCGCGGTTTTCGCCCACGGCGCAGGAGATCACCTATCTCGCCTATGTCGGCAACCAGCCGCGCGTCTACATCTATCATATCGATACCGGACAGCGCGAAATGCTGGGCGATTTCCCCGGGATGACCTTCGCGCCGCGGTTCTCGGCGGACGGCAACACGATCATCATGTCGATGGCGCAGGACGGAAACTCCGACATCTACTCGATGGACCTGCGCACGCGTCGCACGCGGCGGCTGACCAGCCATCCCTCGATCGACACCTCGCCGTCGTTCTCGCCGGACGGGCGGCAGGTCGTGTTCAACTCCGACCGCGGCGGCTCCAAGCAGCTCTACGTCATGTCGCAGGGCGGCGGCACGCCGCGCCGGATCAGCTTCGGCGACGGTTCCTACTCCACCCCGGTCTGGTCGCCGCGCGGCGACCTGATCGCCTTCACCCGCATGAAAAGCGGGCGCTTCGGCATCGGGGTGATGCGGCCCGATGGTTCCGGCGAGCGCATCCTCTCCGAGGGGTTTCTCGTGGAGGGGCCCACCTGGTCGCCCAATGGCCGGGTGCTGATGTATTTCCGCCAGGAGCCCGCGGGCGCATCCGGCGGCGAACCGAAGCTCTATTCCATAGACCTGACCGGGTACAACGAGCGCGAGGTGGGCACCCCGACCTCGGGGTCGGACCCCGCCTGGTCGCCGCCCAAGCCTTGACAAGCCTTGAACGGGACGTCTTGTACCGACGCAGCGCCGTGCGAATATAGGAGGTGACAAGATCGTGACAATGCCTGATCGACCTTGTCACTTGAAGGTCGGTTTATTACATTGCCGCAATTCTTGTTCGCCGCGGAACATGATTGTGAACGCACTCAGAGGATCATAAAAATGCGCATGAAATACGTTGTCCTGCTCTTCGCCGGGCTCGCCCTCGCCGCCTGTGAATCGACGCCCGAGGACAGCGGCGCCGCGACCGGATCGGGCGCAGGGGCCAGTGGCGGGGCAGGTCAGTCGGGCATCTCGTCTGAGGATCTGGCCTCGCGGCGGGACGTGACCGGTCCGCGGCCGGGCACGCAGGAGGATCTGGTCGTCAGCGTGGGCGACCGTGTGCTGTTCGCGCTCGACAGCTTCGACCTCCATGCCGAAGCGCGTCAGACGCTGGAAAAGCAGGCGGCATGGCTGGACCAGAATCCGGCGGTCACGGTCACGGTCGAAGGCCACGCGGATGAGCGCGGCACGCGCGAATACAACCTGGCGCTGGGCGAAAAGCGGGCCAACTCGGTGCGCGATTACCTGATCGCGCTGGGCGTGAATCCCAACCGGATCAAGACGATCTCCTTCGGCAAGGAACGCCCGGTCGATCCGCGCTCGACGGATGACGCGTGGTCGAAGAACCGCCGCGGCGTGCTGGTCGTGAACTGACGGCCTTGCCGCGCGCCCGACGATGCGGCAGTTTCGCCGCATTTCCGCCGCGATGTCCGCATATGACGGCGGTGGCGACGGACAAGGGACGGGATTCATGAAGCCGAGATTTCCTTCATCGCTTCCGGTGGCGGCTTGTGTCTGCGCACTCGCCGCCCTGCTTTGCGCGGCCGCGCCCGCGGCGGCGCAGAATTACGAGATGCAGCAGCTGCTCAACCGGATGGAGCGGCTGCAGCAGGAAATGTCGACGCTCCAGCGGCATGTCTACCGCGGCGAAAAGCCGCCGCCGTCCGCCGTGGCGCCGGCGCCTGCCGGCGGCGACGCCGCAAGCCGCACGCTGGTCGCCCGGCTGTCGCAGCGGGTGAACGAGCTGGAGGGCGAGCTTCGCCGCATGACCGGCCGCAACGAGGAGCTCGGCCACGCCGTCGCTCAGGTCAAGTCCCGGCTCGACAAGCTGGTGGCGGATGTGGATTTCCGTCTGACGGCGCTGGAGCGGGGCGCCCCGGCCGCCGCCGCGCCCGGCGCGCCGCCGCCGCCGCAATCCGACGCGGCACCAATCGGCGGCGAGACGGGCGGTGACTCCGCCTCCGGCGCCCCCGCGGCGCCCGGCCCCAATACGCTCGGCACGCTGCGCACCGATCCCGCCGGCAGGCCGCTGCCTTCGGCCCCCGGCGCGGCGCCGCCCGCGCAGCAGCAGGCCGCGGTTCCGGCTGCGGAGACGCCGCAGCAGCAATACGACCGGGCCCACACGCTGATCGTCAAGGAGCAGAATTTCACCGAGGCCGAACGGGTGCTGCGCGACTTCATCGACAGGAATCCCAAGCACGACCTCACCCCCAATGCCCATTACTGGCTCGGGCGCACCTATTTCGTGCGCGAGGACTTTCAGCAGGCGGCCTTCACCTTCGCCGAAGGGGTGCAGAAGTTCCCGAGGAGCGAGAAGGCGCCGGCCAATCTGCTCAATCTCGGCATGTCGCTGGCCCGGCTCGGCAAGGAACGCGAGGCCTGTACGGCCTATAGCCGCCTCCTGCAGAACTTCCCCGACGCCGAAGAGTCGGTGAAGCGCCGGGTGCCGCGCGAACAGGCCCGCGCGAAGTGCCGCTGACAGGCCGGGCATGACGGCGGGATCCGCCGCCGATGGCCGCCGCCCTCACGGATGACTGGCTTTTGACCGCGCGCGAGTTCGCCGGGGCGATGGCGCGGCTCGGGCCATTCGAACCCGCGCCGCATCTTGCCGTGGCGGTGTCCGGCGGCGCGGACAGCATGGCGCTGGCCGTGCTGGCCGACCGCTGGGCGCGCGACCGGGGCGGGCGGATCACCGCGGTTACGGTGGATCACGCCCTTCGCGATGCCTCCCGCGCCGAAGCGCTGGCGACCCGCCGTGTCCTGGCCGGGCGCGGCATCGATCACGCGCTGCTGACCTGGCGGGGCGACAAGCCGGCGACCGGCATCCAGGCGGGTGCGCGCGCGGCGCGCTACCGGCTGCTGGAGGGATGGTGCCGCGCGGCGGGCGTGCTGCACCTGCTCGTCGCGCATCATCGCGGCGACCAGGCGGAAACGGTGGCGATGCGGCGTGCGATGGATAGCGGACCGGACGGGCTCTCAGGCATGGCGGCGACGGCGCCGCGCCGGCATGTCCGCGTGCTGCGCCCGCTTCTCGACGTCCCGCCCGCGCGGCTGCGCCCGCTGCTGGACCGCGAGGGGGTGCGCTGGATCGACGATCCGTCCAACCGCGACGACCGCTACGCCCGGGTGCGCATGCGCCGCACATTGACCCCGGCTGGAATCGTCCGGCTTTCCGCCGCGGCGCGGCGTGACGGCGAACGGCGCGCGGCGCGCGACGCCGACTGCGCCGCCCTGCTGGCGCTCCATGCCCGGTTATGGCCGGCGGGCTACGGGTGGCTCGATGCGGCGCTGTTCGATGCAGGGCCGTCCGCGCTGTCGCTGCGCGCCCTGGCGCGCATGATCGCCTGCGTCGGCGGGTGCGATTATCCGCCGCGGCGCGCCCCGCTGCTCCGCGCACACGGCGCGCTCGCCGCGGCGCGGTCGGCCACGCTGGGCGGCTGCCGGCTGATCGCGCGGTCGGACGGCGTGCTGGTCGCCCGGGAGTTGCGCGCCGTCGCGCCGCCGGCGACGCTGGCGCCGGGCGCGGAAATGCTGTGGGACGGCCGGTTTCTCCTGCGTCTGTCGCGCGCGGCGGCGCCGGTGACCGTCGGCGCGCTGGGACGGGACGGCTGGGCGGAAATCCGTTGCGCATCGCTGGATCCGCGCGGTACGGGCATCCCCGAGACCGTGATTCCGACATTGCCTGCCATCCGGAACGGCGACGGCCGGATTATTGCGCCCCATCTGCCCGGTGGACGCAACGCCGCTGAAACTGTTAGTTTCAGCCCCGTCAAAATGGCTTTCACACCGATACAGGCCTTGTTCGCCGCACCGTTTCCGGTTGTTTAACGGGGCGGCGATATTATCTATTCCATAGTGGGGTGTCTGCGGCGCGCGCCGCGTTTCATACGGGATTTCGGGAATTGAGCAATTTCGGCAAGAACCTGGCGTTATGGGTGATCATCGGTTTGCTGCTGGTGGCGCTGTTCAACCTGTTCCAGCAGCCGGGCCAGCGCACCGGACAGGTCGGCATTCCGTTCTCCGATTTCCTCGCCGAAGTGCAGAACGGTCAGGTGCGCGAAGTCACCATCAAGGGCAGCAATATCGGCGGGTACTATAACGACGGCCGCGCCTTCAGCACCTATGCGCCCAACGATCCGAACCTGGTGGAACGGCTGACCCAGCGCGGCGTCGTCATCAAGGCGGTGCCGACGGATGACGGCTCGCCGTCGCTCGTGCAGATCCTGATCTCGTGGTTCCCGATGCTGCTGCTCATCGGCGTGTGGATTTTCTTCATGCGCCAGATGCAGTCGGGCGGGGGCAAGGCGATGGGGTTCGGGAAGTCGCGCGCGCGGCTGCTGACCGAACGCTCCGGCCGCGTCACCTTCGAGGATGTCGCGGGCATCGACGAGGCCAAGACGGAGCTCGAGGAAGTCGTCGAGTTTCTCAAGGACCCGCAGAAATTCCAGCGCCTCGGCGGCAAGATTCCGAAGGGCGTGCTGCTGGTCGGCCCTCCCGGCACCGGCAAGACGCTGCTGGCCCGCGCCATCGCCGGCGAGGCCAACGTGCCCTTCTTCACCATTTCCGGCTCCGACTTCGTCGAGATGTTCGTCGGCGTCGGCGCGTCGCGCGTGCGCGACATGTTCGAGCAGGGCAAGAAGAACGCCCCCTGCATCATCTTCATCGACGAGATCGACGCGGTGGGCCGTCATCGCGGCGCCGGGCTCGGCGGCGGCAATGACGAGCGCGAGCAGACCCTCAACCAGCTCCTGGTGGAGATGGACGGCTTCGAGACCAACGAGGGCGTCATCCTGATCGCCGCCACCAATCGGCCGGACGTCCTGGACCCGGCGCTGCTGCGCCCCGGCCGGTTCGACCGCCAGGTCGTGGTGCCCAACCCCGACGTTCTGGGCCGCGAGAAGATCCTCAAGGTTCACATGCGCAAGGTGCCGCTGGCCCCCGACGTGGACGCCCGCGTCATCGCGCGCGGCACGCCCGGCTTTTCCGGCGCCGATCTCGCCAACCTCGTGAACGAGGCCGCGCTGCTGGCCGCGCGGCGCAACAAGCGCCTGGTCACAATGTCGGAGTTCGAGGAGGCTAAGGACAAGGTCCTGATGGGCGCCGAGCGCCGCTCCATGGTGATGACCGAGGAGGAACGGACGCTGACGGCCTATCACGAGGCCGGGCACGCCATCGTCGGTCTGCACGTGCCGAAGCACGACCCGCTGCACAAGGTGACTATCATCCCGCGCGGCCGTGCGCTCGGCCTCACCATGTCGCTGCCGGAAAAGGATCGCTACGGCTACTCCCGGCTGGAGATCGAATCGCGGATCGCGATGATGTTCGGCGGCCGCGTGGCGGAGGAGCTGATCTTCGGGGCGGAGAACGTGACCACCGGCGCCGGCAACGATATCCTGCAGGCCACCGGCTGGGCGCGGCGCATGGTCACCGAGTTCGGCTTCAGCGACAAGCTCGGCCCGCTGCATTACGAGGGCAACGAGGAGGAGGTCTTCCTCGGCCATTCGGTGACCCAGCGCAAGAACGTGTCCGAGGCGACCGCGGCGCTGATCGACGAGGAGGTCCGCCGTTTCGTCGAGCAGGGCGAGGACACGGCGCGGAAGGTTCTCGAGGGGAATCGTCACGAGCTCGAGATCGTGGCCAAGGCGCTGCTCGAGTACGAAACCCTCTCCGGCGACGAGGTTGCGGCGCTGCTGCGCGGCGAGACCATCGTGCGGCCGACCGCGGACGAGCCGCCGCCCGACCGCCGGGGAAGATCGTCGGTGCCCACGTCCGGCGGCAAGAGCAAGGACGCCGGGGAAAGCGGCTCCGACATGGAACCGGAGCCGCAGCCCGGCATCTGACCGCCGGCGCCGGTCCGACCCACACCCGCCGCCGTGCCATGAATATCAGGAAAAGCCCCGGCCTGCCCCGGGGCTTTCCCTTGTCTCCCGCCATGGCGGCGCCGATCGCGCTGCGCCCGCTCGCGCCCTCGCCCGACTGGGACGCCGATGGCGGCGACAGCATGCCGCTCGCCGGCGGGCCGCTGCGCTACGCGGCGTTCGAGATCTTTCTCCACGGGCCGGACGTGGTCTGCGTCACAAGGGCGCCGCTGGCGGCGCTGCGCCGCTGGGCTGCGGCGGAAGGCCAGGACGTGCGCGAGCTTGTCGAGGCGACGCTGGCCGCGCTGTCGGCGCCGCGCCCGCCCTTCGCAGGGCTGGCGCTGGACGTGCCGCGGGTGGTCGGCATCGTCAACGTCACCCCCGACAGCTTCCATGACGGCGGCGCGCACGCGACCGCTGCCGCAGCCGTCGCCCATGGCGAGGCGCTGATCGCGGCCGGCGCGGACATGCTCGACATCGGCGGCGAATCCACCCGGCCCGGCTCCGCCGCCACCCCCGAAGCGGAGGAGCTGGACCGCGTTGTCCCGGTGATCGAGGCGCTGGCGCCGCGGGGCGTGCCGATATCGGTCGACACCAGGCGTCCCGCGGTGATGCGCGCCGCGCTGGCCGCCGGCGCCCGCGTGATCAACGACGTCACCGCCCTGGGCGCGGAAGGCGCCATGGAAGCGGTGGCGGAGGCGCAGGCCGGCGCCATCCTGATGCATATGCAGGGAACGCCGGAAACCATGCAGCGGGAGCCGCACTACGACCACGCGCCGTACGAGGTATTCCGCTTTCTGGAATCCCGCGTGACGGCCTGCGAAGCCCGTGGCATACCGCGCCGGCTTCTCTGCGTCGATCCGGGCATCGGATTCGGCAAGTCGCTGTTTCACAACATGGAAATCCTGTCCGGATTCTCGCTCTACCACGCGCTCGGCTGCGCGGTGATGGCGGGGATATCGCGCAAGGGCTTCATCTCGTCGATCCTTCCGGGCACGCCCGCGGCGGCACGGCTGCCCGGCACGCTCGCCGCCACCACGGTCGCCGCCGCGCAGGGCGTGCAGCTTCACCGGGTCCACGACGCCGCGGAAGCGCGTCAGGCGCTGGCGGTGTGGCGCGCCTCGGTCGGGCCGCGCTGATCCACCCCGCGCTTTACAGCCACCCCATGCGGGCGTAAACCAGTCGCATTCTCCGGGGCGCAAGAAAACGGGGCGTGGTGAATTCCATGTCGAAAAAGCTGTTCGGAACCGACGGTATTCGCGGCACGGCGAACCTCGAGCCGATGACCGCCGAGACGGCGCTCAGGGTCGGCCAGGCTGCCGGCAAGCTCTTCACCCGCGGCGAACACCGTCATACCGTCGTGATCGGCAAGGACACGCGGCTGTCCGGCTACATGCTGGAACCGGCCCTGACCGCCGGGTTCATCGGCATGGGGATGGACGTGATCATGGTCGGCCCGATGCCGACCCCCGCCGTCGCGATGCTGACCCGCAGCCTGCGCGCTGATCTCGGGGTGATGATCTCCGCCTCGCATAATCCGTTTCAGGACAACGGCATCAAGCTGTTCGGGCCGGACGGCTACAAGCTCTCCGACGAGACCGAAATGGAGATCGAGCAGCTGGTCGAGGCCGGCGTCGTGGACTCGCTGGCCGAATCGGCCCATCTCGGCCGCGCGAGACGGCTGGAGGACGCCGAAGGCCGCTATATCGAATTCGCCAAGAACACCTTTCCGAAGGGGCTGCGGCTCGACGGGCTGAAGGTGGTGATCGACTGCGCCAACGGCGCGGCCTACAAGGCCGCCCCGACCGCGCTGTGGGAGCTCGGCGCCGATGTGATCCCCCTCGGGGTGAAGCCGGACGGTTTCAACATCAACCGCGATTGCGGCTCGACCAACGTCAAGGACATGTGCAGGGCGGTGGTCGAGCACAAGGCGGATATGGGGATCGCGCTCGACGGCGACGCCGACCGCGTCATCATCGCCGACGAGCATGGCCGGGAGGTCGACGGCGACCAGGTGATGGCGATGGTGGCCGACGACTGGCGCCGCGCCGGGCGGCTGCACGGCGGCGGCATCGTCGCGACCGTAATGTCCAATCTGGGGCTGGAGCATTACCTGGCCAAGATCGGGCTGTCGCTCATTCGCACACAGGTGGGCGACCGTTACGTGGTCGAGCACATGCGCAACTACGATTTCAATGTCGGCGGCGAGCAGTCGGGCCACATCGTGCTCGGCGACTACAACACCACGGGCGACGGGCTGATCGCGGCGCTGGAGGTGCTGGCCGGGGTGGTCAAGTCCGGCAAGCCGGCCAGCGAAATATGCCGGCTGTTCGAGCCGCTGCCGCAGCTGCTGAAGAACGTGCGCTATTCCGGCACGCTGCCGCTGGAGACTCAGGCGGTCCAGTCGGCGGTGCGCGACGGCGAGGAGCGGCTGGGAAAGGACGGTCGGCTGCTGATCCGCAAGTCCGGCACCGAGCCGGTGATCCGCGTCATGGCGGAGGGCGAGGACGAGGCCCTGATTTGCGCCGTGGTGGACGATATCGTCCAGGCGGTCGAGCGCGCCTCGGCTTCATGACGGGACGGGTTCTCATCGTCGCCGGCTCGGATTCCGGCGGCGGTGCCGGCATTCAGGCGGACATCAAGGCGGTCAGCGCGCTGGACGGGTACGCCGCCACCGCGATCACCGCGCTGACGGCGCAGAACACGCTGGGCGTCCACGGCGTCCACGGCGTGCCGACGGATTTCATCCAGCAGCAGATGCGGGTCGTCCTCGGCGATATCGGCGCGGACGCGATCAAGACCGGCATGCTTCATTCCTCCGCCGTCATCGAGGCCGTCGCCGAAGTGCTGCGGGCGGAGGGCGCGGGCATTCCCGTGGTGGTGGACCCGGTCATGATCGCCAAGGGCGGCGCGGCGCTGCTCGAGGACGACGCGGTGGCGACGCTGAAATCGGTTCTGCTGCCGCTGGCGGCGCTGCTGACCCCGAACATTCCCGAGGCCGAGGCGCTGACCGGGCAGACCATCGCGGACGACAGGGCGATGCAGGCGGCGGGCGAGGCGCTGATGGCGGCCGGCGCGGGCGCCGTGCTCGTCAAGGGCGGCCATATGGGCGGCCCGCTTGTGCGCGACCTGCTGATCGCGGCGGACGGAACCCGCATCTTCGAGAACCCGCGCATCGACACCGTGCATACCCACGGCACCGGCTGCACGCTCGCCTCCGCCATCGCCGCCGGGCTGGCGCAGGGCCTGTCCGTCGCCGGCGCGGTCGGCCGCGCCGAAGCCTATCTGCACGAGGCGATCCGGCGCGCCCCCGGCTATGGCCGCGGCCACGGCCCGGTCGCGCATATGCACACCGTGCGCGCCTTCCCCTGAGGCCCCCGGCGGCTGCCGATCCGCTACAGGATCGCGAGGTCGGCGGCGGGCATGCCGCGGCCGATCCGCGCCAGAATCGCGAGGGCCCGGCGCAGCGTCTCGCGGCTCTCCGCCGCGCTTAGGCTGATCCGTACTGCCGTGCCGGCGCGCCCGTTCACCGCGAAGGAACGGGTGCAGGCGATGCGGACGCCGTGGGCCTGCGCCGCCTCGACGAAGCCGGAACTCCGCCAGCGCTCGGGCAACCGGTACCAGGCATGGGGTGAGACCGCGGCGGAGCCGGACTCCTCGAGCCCGTCGAGCACCGAGGCCGCGATCTCGTGGCGCCTGCGGTTCTCGCGGCGGACGGCCTCGCGCAGGCGGTCCGCCGTGCCGTCCCCGATCCATCGGCTTGCGATTTCGCAGGATACCGGCGGAGCCATCCAGCCCAGCGCGCGGGCCCGGCTCAGCACACGCTCGCGCTCGGCCGCGGGGGCGACCAGAAACCCGGTCCGCAGCCCCGGCGCCACAGTCTTGGAGAACGAGGAGACGAAGCAGCAGCGCTCCGGAGCCAGCGCCGTCAGCGGCTTCGGCGCGTCCTCCGACAGCGCGCCGGTCACGTCGTCCTCCACGATCAGCAGGTCGTGGCGCCGTGCGATCTCCACGATTTCCGCCCGCCGGGCGGCCCCCATGACCGCGTTCGTCGGGTTCTGCAGCGTCGGCGTCAGGTAGAGCAGCCGCGGCGCGCGGGAGCGGCAGGCGGCCTCCAGCGCGTCCGGGATCGCGCCTTCCCCGTCCAGCGCCACGCCGTGCAGGGTGAGGCCGTACATCTCGGCCAGCGTCTTGACGGGCGGGTAGCACAGGTTCTCCACCAGCAGCGTGTCGCCGGGCCGGCCAAGCGCCGACAGGGCGATGGCGAGGGCGTGCTGGCCGCCAGCGGTCAGCACGATGTCCTCGGCGTCGGGCGCGAAGCCCGGCCGGCGCAGCCAGGAAGCTGCCGCCTCCCGGTGCCGCATCATCCCCGCCGCGCTCTGGTATTCCAGCAGGGCGGAGGCGTCGTCCGCGCCCAGCGCCGTCAGCGTATGGCGGAACGGTTCGGTCCAGAGCGGCGACGCGTACACGTCCACTGAAAGGTCGATCGCGTCCGCCGCCCCGCCCGCCGCCGGTCCGTCGGCGGGAAGGACGAAGCCGACCCCCGGCCGTTCCGGCTCGCATACATAGGTGCCGCTGCCGACATGGCCCTCGACCAGCCCGCGGCGGCGCGCCGCATCGTAGCCGCGGGTCACCGTGCCCAGGGACACGTGCAGCTGCCACGCAAGCTCGCGCTGCGGCGGCAGCCGGTCGCCGGGCCTCAGACGGCCTTCCGCGATCGCGGCGCCGATGGCGTCGGCCAGGGCCCGGGCCTTTCCGCCGCGCCCATCGCCGAGCTCTGGAAGCCATATTGTCATCGGAACAAAAGTACAATTGACCACATATGGCGTCAAGAATATCGATACAGGCAGATACAAAACGCTTTTTTTCCCCTGCTGAGGCCCATCATGGGTATTGTCATAGATACAATTCGCGCCCTGATGACGCGCCGTGCCGGAAACCGCAGAGCGATCCGCCGCGATCCGGACCTGGCGCCGGCCGAAGCCCCGGCGATGCTGATGGCGTCCCGCGACGTCCGGCCGCTGGCGGCGCGGGTGGCGAGGCGGCTGGACGAATGGCAGGATCGTCGCGCCGGCCGGCGACGTCTTATGGCGCTGGACGACCGGATGCTCAGGATATCGGCCGCAGCCGCTGCGACGCCGAGCGGGAGTACAGCAAGCCGTTCTGGCGCTGACGCCGGACCCCGATCACAGATGGAGCGAGCCATGACCATTCCCGTCTACCAGGTCGATGCCTTCGCCGACCGGCCCTTCGCCGGCAACCCGGCCGCGATCTGTCCGCTGGACCGCTGGCTGGACGCGCCGACGATGCAGGCCATCGCGGCCGAGAACAACCTGGCGGAGACGGCCTTCCTGGTCCCCGAGGGCGAAGGGTGGGCGCTGCGCTGGTTCACCCCGACGGTCGAGGTCGATCTGTGCGGTCACGCCACGCTGGCCTCCGCCTATGTGATCTTCGAGCATCTGGAGCCCGGCCGCACCGCGCCCGTCGCGTTCGGCACGCGGAGCGGCCGGCTGACGGTGGCGCGCATGCAGGACGGCGCGCTGTCGATGGACCTGCCCGCGATGCCGCCCGCGCCATGCGACACCCCCGCCGAGCTCGCCGCCGGGCTGGGTGCCGGCATCCTGGAGTGCCACGTCGCCGCCAATTACATGGCGGTGCTGGAGAACGAGAAGGCGGTGCGGACGCTTGCGCCCGACATGGCGGCTCTCGCCCGGCTTCATCCGCACGGGGTAATCGCGACCGCGGCGGGCGACGACGGCTGCGATTTCGTTTCCCGCTTCTTCGGCCCCAGCTTCGGCATACCGGAGGATCCGGTGACGGGCTCCGCGCACTGCACGCTTGCCCCGTACTGGGCGGCGCGGCTCGGCAAGGCGGTGCTTTCCGCCCGCCAGGTTTCGGCGCGCGGCGGCACGCTCGTCTGCGAACCGCTGGGTGACAGGGTTCGGCTGGAAGGGCGCGCCGTACTGTTCCTCGAAGGAAAGATCAGACTTTAGCGGGTTCTGTGTCGCTTCAGCGGGTCTTCGCCGCGGGCCAGGAACTGCCGGCGGTCGTCGTCGTTGATCATACCCAGCATGACCTTGCGGTAGCCCTCGACAGCCTCGGCCCCGGCCTCGCGGTAGGCGCTGGCGATGCGCTGACGCTGGCTTTCCGAAAGCTGGCGCTCCAGCGCCACGCCTTTTTCGGTCAGCTCCAGCAGCCGCTGCCGGCGGTCCTGCTGGCCGGCGCGCTGGACGATGAATCCCTCGCGCACGAGCTGGCCCAGCACCCGCGACAGGCTCTGCTTGGTGATCTTCAGGATGGCCAGCAACTCGGACACCGTGATGCCGGGGTTGCGGCCGACGAAGTAGATCACGCGGTGATGGGCGCGGCCGAACTTGTGGCGGGCGAGGATGGCGTCCGCCTCGGCCGTAAAGTCCCGATAGGCGTAGAAGATCAACTCGATCCCCTGCCGCAGCTCCTCTTCCCGCAGAAAGAGGGGGTTCACCCCGGATTTTACGTCAGTCATGTTGACATATATGACCGCGAATGATACGGAGGGCAACCCGTTTGCGGGCAATAGCAACACGGCAATCCACTGCTCGGCACGGTCCGCGATGCTCAATTTCGACGATCAAGACGGTCAGATCTGGTACGACGGCGCACTGCGGCCATGGCGCGACGTGCGGCTGCACGTGCTCAGCCACGGGCTGCATTACGGCTCCTGCGTGTTCGAGGGCGAACGGGTCTATAACGGCAGTGTGTTCCGCCTGCGCGAGCACAGCCAGCGCCTGCTGGATTCGGCGAACATCCTCGGTTTCGAGATCCCGTACTCGCTGGAGGAGATCGAGCGCGCGACCAGGGAAACGGTCGCGGCCCAGGGCTATGCCGACGCCTATGTCCGCCCCGTGGCGTGGCGCGGCAGCGAGATGATGGGCGTCTCCGCGCAGCAGAGCTTCATCCACCTCGCCATCGCGGTGTGGGAATGGCCGTCCTATTTCTCGCCCGAGGCGCGGACGAAGGGCATCAAGCTGAAGCGCGCCAAATGGCGCCGCCCCGACCCGCAATGCGCGCCGGTGAAAGCCAAGGCCGCCGGGCTGTACATGATCTGCACCCTGTCCAAGCACGACGCCGAGACGACCGGGTTCGACGATGCGCTGATGCTCGACTGGCGCGGCCAGATCGCGGAAACCACGGGCGCCAACTTCTTCCTGGTCAAGGACGGCGAGATCCATACCCCGATCCCCGACTGCTTCCTTGACGGCATCACGCGGCGTTCGGTGATGGGACTCGCCCGCGCACGCGGCTACAGGCTTCATGAACGCGTCATCATGCCGGACGAGCTGCCCGGCGCCGACGAGATATTCGTGACCGGCACCGCCGCCGAGGTCACGCCGGTCGGCCAGATCGACGACCTGCGGTTCCAGGTGGGTCCCGTCACCCGCGCGCTGATGGAAGATTTCGAGAAGATGGTGCGGGCCCCCGTCGCGGCGCCCGCCGTCTAACCACGCTCAGCTTTGCTTGTCGCCGCTGCCGCTGGCTTCGGCAGGGGCGGGTTTCCGTTCCGCGTCGGCGGCGGGCGCGGATTCGTCCGGAATCCAGCGGCCGGCGGCCTTGTCGTCATGGTTCCGCGCCGAAACCCATTTGGACCCGGACTCGGTGTCCTCCAGCTTCCA
>WHUE01000075.1 GCA_009377375.1 Alphaproteobacteria bacterium
AGCAGGTACATGCCGAGTGCATACAGCGCCCCGCCCATGACCAGCACCTTCACCGGGCCGAGCCAGCGGTCGGCGAGGGCGGCGATGAAGGGCACGCTGAGCCCGATGACGAAGGTCTGCATGGCGACGGCGAAGGAGAACGGCTCCACCCGGCCGCCGGCGATGTCGAGGCTGATCGGCACCAGGAAGATGCCGAAGCTCTGCCGTGTGCCGTAGGAAATCAGGCTCATCGCCGTGCACAGGATCAGCACGGTCCAGGGGCTCAGCCAGAACGGCCTTTTCGACTGGTCCACGCGCGGGCTCTCAGCTCTGGGTCTGGCGGGCGAGCCGCGGCACGGCGCGCTCGTCGATGGGCCAGTGCAGCAGCGCCGCGACGAAGCCGAGCGCGATGGCGATCCACCAGATCGGATCGTAGGACTGGTAGGCGACATAGAGCCGCCCGCCCAGCCAGATGCCGAGGAAGCTGCCGAGCTGGTGGTTCAGGAAAACGAAGCCGTAGAGCATCGCCATGTACTGCGTGCCGAAGATCTGCGCCACCAGCCCGCTGGTCAGCGGCACGGTGGCGAGGAACATGAAGCCGGTGACGGAGGCGAACAGGATGACGCTGAGATCGCTGATCGGCAGCAGGATGAACGCCGCCATCGTCGCCGAACGGGTCAGGTAGAGCACGGCGAGCAGGTATTTCTTGCTGAACTTTCCGCCCAGCCCGCCCCAGACGAAGCAGCCGATCACGTTGAACAGCCCGATCAGTGCCAGCGCCGTTGCGCCGAGATAGGGCGACGCGCCGGCGAAGCTCAGATAGGCGGGCAAATGCGCGCCGATGAACATGGTCTGGAATCCGCACACGAAGAACCCGGCCACCAGCAGCACGTAGCCGCGGTGGTGCAGGGCCTCCTTGATGGCGGTCACCACGCCGATCTCGCTGCCGGGCGCCATCTCCGGCGCGCGCGGCTTGCCGGCGATGGCGGCGGCGAAGGGCGCGGTCAGCCCGACGATCACGGCGAGAATGACCAGCGTCGCGACATAGCCCTCGGCTGAGATGAAATACTGCGTGACCGGCACCATCAGCAGCTGGCCGGACGAGCCGCCCGCGCTGGCGATGCCGAGATAAAGGCTGCGCCGTTCCGGCCCCACGCTGCGCCCCACCACGGCCAGCAGGATGGGGAAGCCGGTGCCGCTGACGCCGAGCCCGGTCAGCAGGCCGGTGGACAGCAGTATCTCGCCCGAGGTCGTCGCGGACGCCATCATCCACAGCCCGACGGCGTACAGCACGGCGCCCACGGCCACCACGCGGCCGGCGCCATACCGGTCGGCGATGACGCCCGTCAACGGCTGGGTCAGGCCCCAGACGAGCGTCTGCAGGGCCATCGCGAACGAGAAGACCTCCAGGCTCCAGCCGCGCGCCTCGGTCATGGGCGCGAGGAACAGGCCGTAGGTCTGGCGCACGCCGAAGCAGACCAGCAGGACCGTCGTCGCGCAGATCAGCACGAGGACGGGGGTACGCCGCAGGGAGGCTGGCATCGCGGTCACGAGGCTCCGGGATCGACAACGGCGCGCGCGGAAAGGCCGCACGCCGACTGATGGAATACACCAGTTGCGGCGATTCTCAAAGTGGGCCCGGCGGCGATGCGGCCGGGCGAAATCGCGCCCGCGGAGGGCGCGTTACTTGTGACGGAAAATGATGCGGGCCTTGGTGAGGTCGTAAGGGGTCATCTCGACGTCGACGCGGTCGCCCTCCAGCACGCGGATGCGGAATTTCCGCATCTTGCCGGCGGTGTGGGCGAGCACCTCGTGCCCGTTGTCGAGCTTTACCCTGAACATCGCGTTCGGCAGCCGTTCGGTGACGGTGCCGGCGAATTCCAGCAGTTCTTCCTTCGCCATATCCTCTCGCCATTGATTGGAACGGCGCACATTTGGGCTTCCGGATGGCCACACGTCAAGGGCTTTCGCGCTTTTTCCCTGTTTCCCGCCACATTCAGCGCATCACCGGCATCACGTAGTCGGGCGAGCGCACCCCTTCCGGCCAACGGGCGGTGACGGTCTTGAGCCGGGTGAAGAACCGCACCCCGTCCATGCCGTGCATGTAATGCGCGCCGAAGACGGAGCGCTTCCAGCCGCCGAAGCTGTGGAACGCCATCGGTACGGGGATCGGCACGTTGACCCCCACCATCCCGGCGGCGATGCGGGCGCCGAATTCGCGGGCGGCGTCGCCGTCGCGGGTGAAGATGGCGGCCCCGTTGCCGTATTCGTGGGCGTTGACCAGCTTCACCGCCGACTCGAAGTCCGGCACCCGGACCACGGACAGGACCGGACCGAAAATCTCCTCCCGCCAGATCCGCATCTCGGGCGTCACCCGGTCGAACAGCGACCCGCCGAGGAAGAATCCGCCCTCGTATCCCTGCAGCGAGAAGCCGCGCCCGTCCACCACCAGCTCGGCGCCCTCCCGCACGCCGATGTCGATATAATTCGCGACCCGGTCGCGATGGGCCGCCGTGACCAGCGGGCCCATCTCGGACTCGGGATCGGCGCCGGGGCCGATCTTCAGCGCCTCGACCCGCGGTTTCAGCGCGCCGATCAGCGCATCGCCCGCCTTGCCCACGGCGACGGCGACAGAGACCGCCATGCAGCGTTCGCCGGCGGAGCCGAACGCGGCGCCCATCAGCCCGTTGGCGGCTTCCTCGACCGGCGCGTCGGGCATCACCACCAGGTGGTTCTTCGCCCCGCCCAGCGCCTGCACCCGCTTGCCGGCGGCGCTGGCGGTGGCATAGATATGTTCCGCCACGGGCGTCGAGCCGACGAAGCTGACGGAATCGATGCCCGGATGGCGCAGGATCGCGTCCACCGCCTCGGCGTTGCCGTGGACGACGTTGAACACGCCGGCGGGCAGCCCCGCCTCGGCCAGCAGCCCGGCCAGGCGGTTCGCCGTCGACGGCACCTTCTCGGACGGCTTCAGGATGAAGCAGTTGCCGCAGGCGATGCTGACCGGGAACATCCACATCGGCACCATGGCGGGGAAGTTGAACGGCCCGATCCCGGCCGACACGCCCAGCGGCTGGCGCATCGAGTAGCTGTCGATGGCGCGGCCCACGTCCTCGGTGTACTCGCCCTTCAGCAGATGCGGAATGCCGCAGGCGAACTCCACCACCTCCAGCCCGCGCTGGACCGATCCTTTCGCGTCCGACAGCACCTTGCCGTGCTCCGCCGTGATCAGCGCCGCCAGCTCGTCGAGATGACGCTCCACCAGATCGCGGAAGCGGAACATCACCCGCGCCCGCTGCACCGGCGGCGTCGCCGCCCAGCCGGGAAACGCCACCCGTGCGGCGGCGACGGCCTTGTCCACCTCGGCAGCGTTCGCGAACGGCACCCGACGGGCGACCTCGCCGGTCGCAGGGTCGAACACCGTGCCTTCGCGCGCGCTCGCGCCCGCCACGGCCTCGTTGGCGATCATGTGCGGCAGGATATCGGTCATAGCGCGGCTCCCTGATTGCTGGTGCGAGGCTAACAGTGCGACCGTGGGGCCACAAGCTGCGGGGGCAGGGGCGCCACGCCGCGCCAAGGGTGCGCATGCCGTCCCTCGCCGCTATACTGCGCCGCCCCAGCAACCAGAGTAGCCTATGGCAGCCACCGTCGGGTTCGGCGCGATCAGGAACGCGCTTTCCAACCGCAACTTCCGCCGGTTCAGCATCGGCAACCTGGTATCCCAGCTCGGCACCTGGGTGCAGCGCATCGCGGTCGGCTGGCTGACCTGGGAGCTGACGGAATCGCCGACCTGGCTGGGCGTCATCGCCTTCGCCGACCTGTTTCCCACCATGCTCATCGCGCCGCTCGCCGGCGCGGTGGCGGACCGGGTGGACCGGCTGACCGCGCTGCGCCTCTTCCAGGCGCTGGCGATGCTGCAGGGGGCCGTGCTGGCCGCGCTCGTGATGACCGGGGCCATGACCATCTGGTGGCTGCTGGGGCTGACGATCTTCCTCGGCGTGGTGATGGCGTTCAACCAGCCGCTGCGCCTGTCGCTGACCCCCAGCCTGGTGGCGCGGCAGGACCTGTCCTCGGCCATCGGCATCAACTCGCTGATCTTCAACATCGCGCGCATCGGCGGGCCGGCGCTGGCGGGGTTCCTGATCTTCCACTGGGGGGTGGGGCCGGCCTTCGCCTTCAACGCGGCCAGCTTTCTCGCCTTCATCGTCGCGCTGTCGGTGCTCGACCTGCCGGACCGCAAGCTGAACCGGGTGGGCAAGCCGATCCGGGAGATCCCGGTCGAGATCGTCGAGGGCGTGCGCTACACGGTCCGCCACCAGGGGATGCGCTCGATCTTCATCGTGCTCAGCGTGGTCGCGCTGTGCGGCCGGCCGGTGACCGAGCTGCTGCCCGGCTTTGCCGCCGATGTGTTCGGCCGCGGCGCCGACGGGCTCGCGATGCTCACCTCCGCGATGGGGGTCGGCGCCGTGATCGGCGGCGTCAATATCGCCCGGCGCGGCGGCGTGGCGGGGATGACGCGCTACGTGGTGACCTCCATCTTCTTCCTCGGCGTCGCGCTGGTGGCGTTCACCGCCTCCAGCGACATCTGGATCGCCCTGCCCTGCATGGCGCTGGCCGGGTTCGCGATGGTCTCGGTCGGGGTGGGCGAGCAGACGCTGGTGCAGAACGCCGTCGCCGCCGGGGTGCGCGGCCGGGTGCTCAGCCTGTACGGCATGCTGGCGCGCGGCATGCCGGCGCTGGGCGCGCTGGTCATGGGCGCGCTGTCGTCCTGGTTCGGGCTGCGCTGGCCGGTCGTCGGCGGGGCGGTGGCGTGCTTCCTGCTTTTCCTCTGGGCCCGGCCCAACGTGCCGATGATGGCTGCCGCGCTGGAGGGCGAGCCGGACGCGGGGTAACGCGACGCCCACGCCATCGTGATGGCGGGCGGCGCTGACTGCGGCCGCGGAATCGCCCATATATGTCCGGCAACGACCCGGGGAGAGCCAAGATGCCGAAGATCCTGTTCGCCGCCGCGCTGGCCGCGCTCCTGTCGGCCGCGCCCGCTCTCGCGCAGACGAAGGACCGGGCGGAGGCCATCTTCGCCGGCGGCTGCTTCTGGTGCGTCGAGGCCGATTTCGACAAGCTTCCTGGGGTGTCGGAGACGGTGTCGGGCTATACCGGCGGCATGCTGGCGAATCCGAGCTACGAGCAGGTAGGCCACGGCGGCACCGGCCATTTCGAGGCGGTGAGGATCGTCTACGATCCCGCGAAGGTCTCCTACGAGACGCTGCTGACGGTGTTCTGGCACTCGGTGGACCCGACCGATCCCGACGGCCAGTTCTGCGACAAGGGCGACTCGTACAGGACTGCCATATTCGTGAACGGGGCCGAGCAGCGCCGCCTCGCCGAGACATCGAAGGCGGCGGCGGAGGGCGCGCTGGGGCGGAAGGTCGTCACCCCGATCCTGGACGCCAAGCCGTTCTACGCGGCCGAGGGCTACCACCAGAACTACTACCGGGAGAATCCGCTGCGCTACAAGCTGTACCGCTGGAACTGCGGCCGCGACCAGCGCATCGCGGAGCTCTGGGGCGAGAACGCCTTCAAGGGCCTGCCGGGGCACTGAGCGGGGGGGCCTACAGCATCCGGTCCATCCGCTGCACCTTCACCAGGTCGGGGAACAGCTTCCAGAATACCCCGGCGACGAGGATGGAGCCGACGCCGCCGAAGACGACGGCGGGGACGGTGCCGATCAGCGCGGCCATCACGCCGGCGCGGAACTCCCCGATCTCGTTCGAGGCGCCGGTGAACACGGCGTTCACGGCGCTGACCCGGCCGCGCATGTCGTCCGGCGTCGCGATCTGCAGCAGCGTGGTGCGGATGAACACGCTGACCATATCGGCGCAGCCCAGCGCCGCCATCGCCACGAGCGACAGCACGAAGGCGGTGGAGAGCCCGAAGACCAGCGTTGCCGCGCCGTAGATCGCGACGGAGACGAACAGGATCTGGCCGACCCGGCGGTTCATCGCCATCTGGGTCAGCGCCAGCCCGGCGACCACCGCGCCGGCCGCCATCGCGCTGCGCAGCAGCCCGGCGCCGGTGGGCCCGACCTCCAGTATGTCCTTGGCGTAGACCGGCAGCAGCGCGGTGACGCCGCCCAATAGCACGACGAACAGGTCCAGCGTGATCGCGCCGAGGATGATCTTCTTCTCGAACACGTAGCGCAGCCCCGCCAGCAGGACGCCGAGCGAGGTCGGCTGACGGTCGCCGCGCGCCGTGCGGGTGCGGATCGCCAGCGCCGTCGCGAGGCCCCAGACGAAGCCCGCGCTGGCGGTCGCGTACACCACCTCCGGCCCGGCCAGGTAGATGATTCCGCCCAGCGCCGGGCCGACCACCTGGCAGATCTTGCCCATGCTGGTGTGCCAGGCGACCGCGTTGGGAAACATCTCCGGCGGCACCAGGTTGGGCACCAGCGAGTTCGTTGCCGGCTGGTAGAAGGCGCGCCCGGTGCCCAGCACGACCAGGATCGCGAAGACCGGCCAGACCTGCTCGAACCCGGTATAGGTGAGGACGAAGAACATCACCCCCGCGACCAGCATGACGCCGTAGCAGACCGCGATGACCAGCCGGCGGTCGAACAGGTCGGCCACATAGCCGGTGAACAGCGAGAACCCGATGGCGGGCGCGAACGAGGCGAGTCCGATATAGGCGAGATTCATCACGTCGCCGGTGCGGTCGTAGACCTGATAGCCGATGGCGACGAGGATCATCTGGTAGCCGACCCAGCCGAACGCCCGGCCAAGGAACAGCAGGCGGAAGTCGCGGTGGCGCAGGGCGCCGAGCCCGGAGATGCGGGCGGTGTCCTGCGGCGCGTCGTCGTCTTCTTCTTCGGCAGGGGGCTGTCCGGTCACGCGGCGGCTTGTCCTACCGTTCCATGTTCGCGCCGCGCACAGGCACGCCGAACTCGCGGTGGCATATACCGGCCAGAAGCGCGACGCCCTCCCGGATGACCTGCGGCGTCGGGTGGCCGAAGCAGAGCCTGAGCCGGTTGCGGCCGAGCGCGCGCTCCACCGTCCATTCGACGCCGGGGTTGATGGCGACGCCTTCCGCCTGCGCCGCCTCGAACAGCCGCCAGGTGTCGACCTCCTCGGGCAGGGTCACCCAGATGAAGATGCCGCCGGCGGGGGCTGCGAAGCTGGCGGCGGCGCCGAACTCCGCCGACAGCGCCTCCACCATGGCATCGCATTTCTCCTTCAGCACGCCGCGCAGCCCGGCCACGTGGTCGTCGAAATGGACGGCGCAGTATTCGGCCAGCACCATCTGCTCCAGCGCGCCGGTGCCCGCATCCGTCTTCATCGGCAGCATGCGCGACAGCACCGGCCAGTCCGCGACCAGGTAGCCGATGCGCAGCGCCGGCGCGACGGTCTTGGAGAAGGAGCCGCAATAGACGACCTGGCCGCCGCCGTCGTCCAGCGCGCGGATCGACCGGGGCCGTTCGCCGCTGAAGGTCAGCTCGGCGTAGCAGTCGTCCTCGAAGACGGGAACGCCGTGCGCGCGGGCGAGCCGCAGCAGCTCATGCCTGCGGTCCTCCGGCATCACCGTGCCGGTGGGGTTCTGGACGGTGGGCACGGTGTAGATGTATTTCGGCGCGACCCCTTCCGCCTTCAGCCCGTCCAGTATGCCGGCCAAGGCGTCCATGCGGATGCCGCCCTCGTCCAGCGGCGCGGCTACGATACGTGCGCCGAGGCGGTTGAGCCGCGTGATCGTGCCCTGATAGGTCGCTTCCTCCAGGATCACAGTGTCGCCCGGCGCCACCAGCACGGCATTCACCAGGTCCAGCGCCTGCAGCGAGCCGGAAACGATCAGCACCTCGTCGGCGGTCTGGCGCATGCCGGTGCGCGCCTCAAGCGAGGCGGCGAGGAATTCGCGCAGCGGGCGGTATCCCTGCGGCCCGCTCTCCAGCCCGTAGGTGGCGAGCGTTCGCCCCTCGCGCGACAGCACGGATTCGGCGGCCGCGATGAATTCGGCCACCGGCACGTTGGCGGCGTCGTTATGGCCCCCGACGAAATTGTAGCGCGGAAACCCGCGCCACCGCGCCGCCGGCGGCGGCAGGCCGGGGCGGAAGAGCGACGAATAGTCGAACGGCATGGGCAACGGCATTCCCGGGGCTGCTTGCTGGTGGCTGACGGATAGCACGAACCACGCGCCCCGGCGAGGCGGACCACTGAATAACTGCGATGCGGTCGGGGTCTGCCGATCAGCCGGTGGCGCGCAGGCGCCCGCAGGGAGGCGGGGCGGCCGGGCGGCGCTGCACCAGGAAGAGGCGGCCGGCGGGGCTGACGGAGACGACGGAGCCGGCGGCATCCCCCTGGTCGTGGCTGATGAAGCCGCGCAGCGTCGCCTCTTCCCACACCGCGACATGGGGGCAGGAGGTGCGCCACGCCTCCATCACCTGCGGATAGGTGCGTGGCCGTGCGTCGAGCCATTCCAGGAGATCGAGGATCAGCGAGTCCATCGGAACCTGTTTTCCGAGCCGGGGCGGCCAGCATAAGGCGGCACAATGCATAGAATAAATATATGGTTATGACATTATTCATATATTATAAATATGCCATGGAGCTTCGTCACCTGCGCTATTTCGTGGCCGTCGCCGAGGAAGGCCACATCACCCGCGCGGCGGAGCGGCTGGGCATGCAGCAGCCGCCGCTGAGCCAGCAGATACGCGCGCTGGAGGGCGAGCTCGGCGTGCAGCTTTTCCGCCGCAAGCCGCGCGGGGTCGAGCTGACCGATGCCGGGACGTCCCTGCTGGCGGATGCGCGGGCGGTGCTGACCGGCGTCGAAGGCGCTGTCGCGCGCGCCCGCCGCACCGCGCGGGGGGAGCAGGGGGCTGTGGTCGTCGGCTTCACCAGCTCGGCGCCGTTCCATCCCTTCGTTCCCGCGACGATCCGGGCCTTTCGCGAACGGTATCCGGACGTGTCGCTGGCGCTGGAGGAGGCGGGCACAGGCGATCTTGTGGATGGGCTCCGGTCCGAGCGTATCGACGCCGCCTTCATCCGCTCCCCCGTCGCAGAGGCTGAAGGGCTTGCCGTGCACGCGCTGTTCGACGAGAAGATGATCGCCGCGCTGCCCGCCGGGCATGCGCTGGCGGCCGGCGGGGTGGAGGCCGCGCCGCTGCCGCTGGCGGCGCTGGCGGCGGAGCCGCTCGTGCTCTATCGCCGCCGCAGCGGGCCGGGTCTGTTCGACGCGATCATCGCCGCCTGCCAGCGTGCGGGATTCTCGCCGGCGATCGCGCAGGAGGCGCCCCGCATCGTGTCCACCCTCAACCTCGTCGCGGCGGGGTTCGGCGTCTCGCTGGTGCCGGAATCGCTGGGCGGCCTGGGGATGGCCGGCATTGCCTATCGCCGGCTGCAGCCCCGGCCCCGGATGGTCGCCCCGCTGAAGCTGGCGACGCGGCGGACCAGCCACTCGGCGGCGGCCCATTTTGTCCGTCTCGTTCGTGAGACGGCACGCGGCGAGGCCGTTTAGGGGGCGGCCTCCCGCAGCGCCACGCCGGCTGACAGGCGGGGCGGGTAATTGCTGCATCCTTATGCAAATCTCCCTTTTTTGCATAAACCCTGTGCAGCCTGTCCTCGCGTTCCCGGAAGGCGGGCCGGGGCAGCGATTAAATGCTCGCTATTTCAATACGTTGCGGCCCGGCGAGGCGGTCGGCCGAGTTGGCATGCCTTTTGCATTGCAAAATACAAACCGCAACCCGGTACGCGACGGCGGCCGGACGGCCCGGACGGCGCCGGCCGCACGCGAAGGAGTAAAGTTTCATGCATATTCTGCCGCCCGCCGCGAGTTTCGCTATTCGCCGGACCGTCGCCTCGGGCTCCCTTCCGACCCTTTCGCAGCCCGCTTTCCTGTCGCGCTGCATCGTGCTGCAGGCGATCGGGGCGTCGTTCATCGCCGCGCTCTGGATCGCCGGGCTCGCCGGCAAGCCCTTCGAGGGCGAGACCGGCGTGCTGTGCTGGATCATCCTCGGCATCGGCGCCGGCGGCGTCGCCTGCGTGTTTTTGCAGCGCTGGAACGACGTGCAGTGGATCGCGACCCATGTCGTGCGCATCGGCCTGCTCGGCACCGTGGTGGGCCTCATCATTGCGTTCTCCGCCGCCGCCTCGGGCGGGGCGGGCGGGCTGGCAGACGTCAAACCGATGATCGAGGCCGTGGTGGGCGGCATGTACGTCTCTCTCTACGCGACGCTTCTCGGCATCGCCGTCAATCTCTGGCTGAAGATCAACCTCCGGCTGCTGGCGGGCTACGATGGATGAGGAAACGCTGACCGTCTGGCTGGACACCGCCCTGCTGATGCTGGGCGGGTTCATCCTGACGACGGTGCTGCTGCTGGCGGCGGTGAACCCGCCGGCGAACTCGACGGAGACCTCGGGCGAGCAGCGCCCCGGCAACGTCATGATCGAGGCCCAGTGGCATGACGGGCTCGCCGCCGATATCGACCTGTGGGTGGCGGCGCCGGGCGACAAGCCGGTCGGCTACTCGAACGCCCATGGCGACGTCTTCAACCTGCTGCGCGACGACCGCGGCATGACCCACGACGCGACGAACATAAACTACGAGGTCGCCTACAGCCGCGGCATGCCGGCAGGCGAATACATCGCAAACGTCCATCTGTTCGAGACCCTGGCCGTGAGCTTTCCGGTAGAGGTCCGGGTCGTCGCCAGCGTCAAGGGGAATACGGACGACGGCGCGCGCCAGATCGTCACGACCACCGTACAGCTCCGGCATGAAAACCACCAGGTCACGGCGTTCCGCTTCAGGCTCGACGAGGACGGCGAGCTGGTTCCCGGCAGCGTCAACAGCCTGTACCGGGAGCTGAGAGTCCCCAAGCCATGATCGTCGCCGCAAGCCTCTTCGTGCTCCTGCTCGGCATATGCCTGTTCATCGGCCTGCCGCATGTGGGCGCCCGGCGCCGGATCGTCTCGGTCGCGACCTTCGTCCTGCTGAGCGGCGCTGTCTATGCTGGCGCCGTCGATCTGCTGGGATCGCCGAAACCCCTGCGTCTCGAATGGCGCGGCCTGGACAAGGCGACCGTTCTCGCCGCCTCGATGCAGGAGGGCAAGGCGGTCTATGTCTGGGTGAAAACGGCGTCCGCGCCCGCGCCGCGCGCCTACATGCTGCCCTGGGATACGAGAATGGCCCAGCAGCTGCAGGATGCGGTGCAGAAACGCGAGGCCAGCGGCGCCCCGGTGCAGATGACGGTGTCGCCCGAGAGCGGCGGCGACAAGGGCACGCCGAAATTCTATCCGGAACCGCAGAAGCCGCGTGCCGCCAAGGGTCCGGCCGGCGGCCGCGCGGCCGAATTCCGGCACCCCGGCGGCTGAGCCGGGGCGGCTCACGCCGTCGCGTCGGCCTCGCGCACCATGCTGATCAGCGAGGCGTTGAGCAGGTAGGGCCGGCAGCGCGCCGGGTCCTCCGCCGTCGCCGCGAGCTCGTCGAGCTTGGCGCGCCGGGCGGGGCCGTCCTTTTCCTGCAGTATCTCCTTGTTCCGGATCGACTGGGCCTGCACGAACTTGGTCGCCATCGGGCGGCGCTGGCGGTCGTAGCGGGCGAGCTCGGCATCCGGGTCGGCCTCGCCGCGCCAGATGCGCACCAGCTTCTCGGCGGCATTCATCCCGTCATGGATGCCGCCGTTCATGCCCATCCCGCCCAGCGGGTTGTTGACATGCGCCGAGTCCCCGGCCAGCAGCACGCGGCCGGTGCGGAAGCTTTCAGCCACCCGCTGGTGCACATGGTAGAGGTTGCGGTGCTGGATGTCGTAGGGCGCGCCCTGCGGCAGGCAGTCGCGCAGCTTCTCCTGCACCCACCCCTCGCCCTGCACCACCTCGTCCGGCTCCTCGCCGGTCGCGGGCAGCAGCACGCGCCACAGCCCGCGCATGTCGTCGCCGGCCACCTTGATCAGCGCGCACCACTGATCGGGATGGGCGACATAGGAGCGGTAGGCGTAGCCGCCTTTGGCCGCCTCGCCGAAATCGTATTCGGTGGTGCTGATGATGAAGCGTTCCGGCCAGGTGAAGCCGGGGAAATCGATGCCCAGCGCCTTGCGCGTCTCGCTGCGCCCGCCGTCGCAGCCCATGAGGAAGCGGCCGCGATGCGGCGCCTCGGCCCCGTCGGGGCCGCGCACGGTCACGGTCACGCCGTCCGCGTCCTGCGTCAGCCCCGTCAGTGTATGGCCGCGCAGCAGGGTGAAGTCGGGCAGGGCGGAGGCCAGGTCGTGCGCGACGTTGATGACCTTGTGCTGTTCCACCTGAAGCGCGAAGGGATGATCGGTTTCGTCGCCGATGAGCCCGTAATCGAACTCGGCGACAATGCCGCCCGACACCCGGTCGCGGAACTGGAAGACCGGCGAGATCAGCCCCATCGGGATCAGCCGGTCCGCCATTCCCAGCGGCGCGAGCATGTCGAGCGTCGACGGATGCACGGTCGAGGCGCGGTGGTCCGACGCCGTCGCCTCCAGCGTGTCGAACACCGTCACCGGGATGCCGTGGCGGGCGAGGTAGCAGCCGGAGATCATGCCCACCGGCCCGGCGCCGGCGATCAGGATGCGGTTGTCGTCTGTCATGCTGCGGACTGCCGAATGTGAGCGCGGATTTTACGGTAGTGTAAAACCATGATCCCGATACCGCAAGCAGGGTCGCGCGGCAGGGCCCGGGGTTGACAGGCGGGGGGCGCAACGTCACGTTACAGCCAGTGACCTGGGGTGTCCGTCCGGGCTGAGAGCACACCCATAGAACCTGACCTGGTTCACGCCAGCGTAGGGAGCCGTCACGAAGACGTTTCCACGGCTTTTCATCAGTGCATCCCGGCAAGGCCCCCGCGGAGAAGGAGCGGAGCAGGCGTGTTCGTCATCGTCGGCGGAGGAATTTGCGGTCTGGCCATCGGCTGGCGGCTGGCGGCGGCCGGCCGGCCCGTCACTGTGCTGGAGCGCGGCGAAGCGGGGCGCGGCGCCACCTGGGCGGCCGCCGGCATGCTGGCGCCGCAGGCCGAGGCCGAGCACGCGGAAGAAGCGCTGCTGCCGCTGGCGATGGAAAGCTGCGCCCGCTGGCGCGGCTTCGCCGACGAGCTGCTGGCGGCGAGCGGTATCGATGTGGACTATCGCGACGAGGGCACCATCGTGGTCGCGCTCGACCGCGACGACCGCGAGCATCTGGAGCACCGCTTCGACTATTTTCGCACCCTCGGGCTCGACCTCGAGTGGCTGTCGGGATACGAGGCGCGCCAGCGCGAGCCCTGCCTCGCCCGCGCCGTCACCGCGGCGATCTACAGCGCTTCCGACCATCAGGTGGACAGCCGCCGCGCGGCGGCGGCGCTGAAGGCGGCATACCTGGCCGCGGGCGGTATCCTGCGCGAAGGCGTGGCGGTCGACGAGATCCTGGTCTCCGGCAACCGAGTCACCGGCGTGCGCGCGGGCGACGAGGAGATCGCGGCCGAGGCGGTGGTGATCGCCGCCGGCGCCTGGTCGCGCAACATCCCCGGCATCCCCGAGGCGGCGCGCCCGCCGGTCCGCCCGCTGAAGGGCCAGATGATCGCGCTGCGCATGGAGACCGGGAACCCGATCCTCCGCCACGTCGTGTGGGGCCCCGGCCTGTCCCTCGTGCCGCAGGTCTATTTCGCGCCGAAGAGCGACGGCCGTCTGCTGATCGGCGCGACGGTGGAGGAGATGGGCTTCGACACCGGGCTGACCGGCGGCGGGCTGTTCGAGCTGCTGCGCCAGGCCTACGAAGCGCTGCCCGGCATCTACGAGCTGCCGGTGGACGAGACCTGGGCGGGGCTGCGCCCGGCCAGCCGTGACGACGCGCCGATCCTGGGGCCGACCTCGGTGGACGGGCTGGTGATGGCGACCGGCCATCACCGCAACGGCATATTGCTGGCGCCCGTGACCGCCGACTACGTCGCCCGCTACCTGCTGGACGGCGAGGTGGCGGCGGCGATGCGCCCGTTCATGCTCGACCGGTTCCGCCGGCCGGTGGAGGCGACGGCATGACCGGCGGCCCGACCTTCTCGCTCAACGGCGAGCGGCGTCCCTGGACCGAGGTCACGGTGAGCGTGCTGCTGTCCGATGCCGGGGTGGATGCCGCGCGCGGCGGCGTGGCCGTGGCGCGCAACGGTGAGGTTGTTCCGCGTCCCCGATGGGACCAGACTGCGGTGCAGCCGGATGACAGGATCGAGATCGTGCACATCGTGCGCGGAGGATAGGTCGCAGGACATGGACGCAAAGGTCGCCCATAAGGGGCTCACCATCGCCGGCAAGTCGTTCGGCTCCCGGCTGATGATCGGCACGTCGCGCTATCCGAACCAGCAGGTCATGATGGACGCGATAGAGGCGAGCGGGGCGGAGATCGTCACCGTCGCGGTGCGCCGCGTCAGCCTGGAATCGGGCGGCGAGGGGCTGTTCGACATGCTGGGCGACCGGTTCCACCTGCTGCCCAACACCGCCGGCTGCTATACCGCGCGCGACGCGGTGTTGACCGCGGAGCTGGCGCGCGAGGCGCTGGGCACCGACTGGGTCAAGCTGGAGGTCATCGGCGACGACGAGACGCTGTTCCCCGATGTCGAGCAGCTTCTGCGCGGCGCCGAGGAGCTGGTGAAGAAGGGGTTCATCGTGCTGCCCTATTGCAACGACGACCCGATCACCTGCCGCAAGCTGGAGGACATGGGCTGCGCCGCAGTCATGCCGCTGGCCGCGCCGATCGGCTCCGGCATGGGAATCCGCAACCCCTACAACCTGCGCATCATCCGCGAGCAGGTCTCGGTGCCGGTGATCGTCGACGCAGGGGTGGGGACGGCGTCCGACGCCGCGGTGGCGATGGAGCTCGGCATGGACGGCATTCTGCTGAACACGGCGGTGGCCGGCGCGCGCGATCCCGTGGGCATGGCCCGCGCCATGCGGCTCGGCATCGAGGCCGGCCGGCTGGCTTTCGAATCCGGGCGCATCCCGCGCAAGCTCTACGCCACGGCCTCTACCCCGATCGAAGGGGCGATCGAGCTGTGACCGGGCGCCTGCCCGACCCGCCCTTGCTGGTGGTGACCCACCGGCGGTCGGCGGCAGGCGATCTGGAGGACATTGTGGAGGCGGCCTTTCGCGGCGGCTGCCGCTGGGTGATGCTGCGCGAAAAGGACCTGCCCACCGAGACGCAGGCCGAGCTGGCAAAGCGGCTGCTCGCGGTGGCGGCGCCCTACGACGCCCGCATCGTGGTCAACGGCGAATGGCGCGCGGCGCGGCTGGCCGGGGCGCACGGGGTGCATCTCCAGGCCGGTGGGCCGGTCAGGCGCGTGCGGCGCCGGCTCGGGGACGCGGCGCTGATCGGCGTTTCCGTCCACTCCGTGGCAGAGGCGGAGGCCGCCCAGGCGGCCGGCGCCGACTACGTCACGCTGAGCCCCGTCTTCGCGACCTCCAGCAAGCCCGGCTACGGGCCGGCGCTGGGCGAGCACGGGCTGCGCGAGGCGGCGGAAAGGCTGACCATCCCGTTCGTCGCGCTCGCCGGCATCACCGCGGCCAACGCCGATCTTTGTCTCGCCGCCGGCGCGGCCGGGGTCGCGGTGATGGGCTCGGTCATGCGGGCGGCGGACCCTGCCGCCGTGGTATCCGCCACCCTCGCCGCCATGGCGCGGACCGTGCCGGCCGCCGGCTGACGGCGTCGCCCGCAGCGTCGGAAATCTTTACGGTTCCGCGTCGGCGAGCCCGTCGCATATCGGCCAAGTCATTGAAATACGAAAATATGTTGTGCTTGGCACGGATCTTGCATCGCCGTTCCCCGGGTAGGCGTTCGCGGGAATCCTCTCCCGCTGTCAGAGTTGTAACCTTGAGTAGAGGGACACATGAAACGCCTGTTCAGCAAGACTCGCAAAAGCGACGAACGGCGATACGCAGGGAGACGGCGCTGGAATTCGTTCCGCATCACGGCGGTCGGCGGATCCATCGTTGCGGGTGCGGCTATGTGGGCGCTGGCCATGGCCCACGTCGCGACGCGCGGATTCTGATTTTTACGGCCCGACGCCGCCGCCTTTCTCCGCGGCATGAATGAATTCAGGAGGCGGCGCATCGGAGGGCCCCGGGGCCGTTCGAAACGGCGGCAACCTCGTCCCCGGGGCTGCCGCCCTCGAATTTTTCCGGTGCGGCGCGAACCTCGTCACGCCGCGGGCTGGGTGAAGAGCGCGCCTTCGAGCACGGCGCCGCTGAGCTTCGCGCCGGCGGTGTCGCAGTCGCTGAGGTCGGCGCGGAGCAGCGATGCCATATAGAAATCCGTGCCCTGCACCCGGGCGCCCTGCAGCATGGCGTCGGCGAGGTTCGCCTCGCAGAACTTCGCTCCGGTCAGGTCGGTCGGCCATGCCTTGCCGGTCGACTTGCCGGCGCCGTCCTGCAGCGGCAGCGCCGACAGATCCGCGCGTCGCAGGTTCGCTCCGGTCAGCGTGGCGCCGGACAGGTTCGCGCCCCGCAGATCGGCGCGCACCAGGTTGGCGCGGACCAGCCCGGCGCCTTGCAGGTTGGTCATGGCCAGGGTGCAGCCGCGCATGCGCGCGCCCGCGAGCTGCGCACCCGACAGATCGGCAACGCTGAGATCGACGCCGCCGATATCGGCGTTGGTCAGGTCCACGCCGCGCAGCTCGGCGCGGCGCCCGGCCTTGCCCTTGCTGGCGATCCATTCCTCGTGTGCGGCGATGACGGCGGCGATCTCCGCCGGGGGCGGCTTCTTGCGGTTGTCGACATTGACGGCGCTCATGTCGGCGCCGCTGAGATCCACGTCCTCCAGGTCGGCGCCGCGCAGATCGGCCCCGGTGAGCGATGTCCCCGCCAGCACGGCGCCGGACAGGTCGCATTCCGCCAGGTTCGCGCCGTCGAGTATGGCGCCGGACAGGTCGGCGCCGGCGAGGACCGCGCCCTTCATCCTGGCGCGCGTCATGTTGGCCGAGCGCAGGTCGCTGTCCGACAGGTCCGCCTGCGGCATCGAGGCGCCGGACAGATCCGCGCCCACCAGCCGGGAGCCGGCCAAGTTCACGTGATCGAGATGCGCGTTGGTCATGCGCGCCTCGCCCAGATCGGCGCGCGAAAGGTCGGTGCGCATGTTGCGGCTGATGAACCGGGCGAAGACGCCGGGCCGCAGGTCGGCTTCCTCCATGTTGGCGCGCACCATGCGCGCGCACTGAAGCCGGGCGCCGCGCAGGTCGGCGCGGTAGAAATTGGCTCTTGTGCAGTCGGCATGGCTGAGATTGGCGCCGAACAGGTCGCTGAAGCTCAGGTCGGCGAGCACGAACGAGCAGCGGAAGAAATTCGTCCCGGGAGCGACGATGGAGCGCAGATCCGTCTCAGCGAAATTCAGCTGGGACAGGTCCTGGGACGACAGGTTGGCGCGGCGTCCTCCGCGCAGCCCGGTGACGTAGCGCCGGTGGAGCTCCAGGATCTCTGCCAGTTCTCTGGGTGTCACGCCGGGACGCTCCGGGCCGGGGTTGCTCGCCTGGGTGCGGCCGGCCGCGCCCCGGCGCCGCCGGGTGCGCCGACTCGGCCCCACGAACGCTACAGGACACGCCAAATTCGTGAAAAAAGCGTTGAATTGTCGGTTGCCGGCGCGGGAAAGGCCCGGATCAGGAGCCCCGGAAACCCCTCCGGGCGGGGCGTCAGGCGTTGAACTGCTCGTTGAGGATGCGTTCCTCGAGATCGTGTTCCTTGTCGAACAGCACGGTCAGCGTCATGTCCCGGCGTTCGCGCACCCGCACCTGCTTGACGTCGCGCACCTCGGTGTAGTCCGCCACGGCGCTGACCGGCCGCTTGCGGGGCTCCAGGATGTCGATGGTGACGGTGGCCCGCGCCGGCAGCAGCGCGCCACGCCAGCTGCGCGGGCGGAAGCCGCTGATCGGGGTGAGCGCCAGAAGCTCGGCGCCCATCGGGATGATCGGGCCGTGCGCCGACAGGTTGTAGGCGGTGCTGCCGGCGGGCGTCGATACCAGCACGCCGTCGCATATCAGCTCCTTGAGCCGCACCTTGCCGTCGACCCGGATGCGAAGCTTGGCCGCCTGCCTCGTCTCGCGCAGCAGCGCGACCTCGTTGATGCACCACGCCTCGCTGCGCGAGCCGTCGACGCTGCGCGTGACCATCTCCAGCGGCCGCAGCTCGACGACCTGGGCCGCCGCCAGCCGCTCATGCAGCTTCGTCTCCCGATACCGGTTCATCAGGAATCCGACGGTCCCGCGGTTCATGCCGTAGATCGGCACGTTGCGATCCGAGAAACGGTGCAGCGTTTCCAGCATGGTGCCGTCGCCGCCCAGCACGACGATCACGTCGGCCCGGTCCGGCGCGACGTTGCCGTATCGCGTTCGCAGACGCGCAAGCGCCCGGCGCGCCGTCGGCGACTGGGCGGCGATGAAGGCGATTTTCGCTTCGTTCATGAGGGGCTGCGTCACTCGTCCTGGCGGGCCGCGATGCGAAAGTATAGCGCCTTATCGTATGGGCCGGAACCGGCCGCTATTTCGCCGCCTGAAGGCGCCTGGCGATGGCGGCGTGACCCTCCTGCAACGCGTGGTCCAGCGCCGTCTTTCCGTCCTTGTCGCGCTGCGCGGGATTCGCGCCGTGGCGCAACAGTTCGTCCACCACCGCCGGATGCCCGTTCCAGGCCGCGCGCATCAGGGCGGTAATGCCATTCGCATCCGCGCGGTTCGGATTGCTGCCGGCGTCGATCAGCTGCTGGACGACCTTCTGGTGTCCGTTGATGGCCCCCCATATCAACGGGGTGCGTCCGTCGTCGTCAGCGGCCTCGGTGTCCGCGCCGTTGGACAGCATGATCTCCAGGATTTCCTTCCGTCCGCGCCAGGCGGCGTTGATCACCGCGTTGCGCCCCCCGGGATCACGGCTGTCGGCGTCGGCGCCCTGGAGCAGGGCCGATAACAGGGCGGCGGAATCGCCGGTCTCGGCCGCGTCGCGCAGCTCCTCGTTGAGGACCTCGAGGTCCTGCGGGTCGTCGACCGGGCGTGCCAGCGTCGACATGACCTGCTGCCACTGGGCCCGCAGCCGCCGCGCGGCGATGATGTCGCCGGAATTCAGCAGCGGATTCATCAGCTCGCGCGCCTTCGCGGCGGTCTTGTTGCCGCGGCGCTCGGCCACGGCCCACCAGAACGCCGCCTTGCCGAGATCGGGCTTGCCACCGAGCCCGCCGGCCTCGATGTAGCCGAGCAGGAGCTGCGCCTGGGTGTAGCCGCGCTCCGACGACCGCTCCAGCCATTGCGCGGCCTGCTCCAGGTCGCGCGGCCCGCCGCGGCCGTGGATCAGCATGCGGGCGAAGTTGTACTGGGCATTGGGAAAGCCGCGCTGCGCCGCCTGGGCCATATGCCTGAAGATGTCGGCCTCGCGTTCGGGCTGCCGGGACGTCTTGCCGCGCTCCGGCGACGGCTTCAGGGCATCCTCCAGACGCCGGTCGAGATGCGCGATCTGCGTCAGCACGGCGCCGAGCCGTCCGGGCTGGCCCGACGGGACGATCTCCGTCGGCAAGGTGGAGGGAGGCCCCGCCGCGCCGCCGTCAGATGGCGCCGGGCGCGGTTCGATCCGTTCGTTCGCCGCCGCCGCAAGGCGAGCGCCGACCGGCGCCTGTGGCGCGCGCGCCGCCGTTGCCGCACTCGGGCTCGGCTCGGGCCCGATGTCCGGCTCCGCTGCGGACGTCCGGGCCGCCGGCGTACCGGGCGTTCCGGTTGCGGCGGGACGGTGGCGGTCGGGCTCCGCCGTCGGCCGCTTCGTGTCGGCGGTCTCCGGCGGCGCGGGCGCGGTCGGCTTCGCCGGGCGCTCAGGGGGGACGGTCTGGGGACGGGCTGCGGTCTCGGCCGCACGTTGTTCCGTCGCGGGCGGCGTTGTCGGGCTGCGTCCGATGTCCGACGGGGCGCGGTTCCGCGTTTCGGTCGTGCGGCGGCGAGGCGGTTCGGCGCCCGTCGGAACGACGACGACGTCAACCGCGATCATGGCGACGCCCGGCCGACGATCCGGCTTTCCGTCCAGGACGTCCGCGCTGGGGGCAGAGCCGGGAACGTCGGAGGTCTCGCCTTCATTGATCGTCAGCGCATCGTCACCGGGCGGCGGCGTGGTCCGGTCCGAAGCGCCGGAGAAGATCGTCGGCAGGGCGGGGAGCCCGCCGATAAGCAGAAGCAGAAACGCCACATGCAGAAATGTCGACAGCGAAGTTCCGCGCCACACGAATCCGTCCCCATACCGGTGTGTGCGACAGGTCGCACACACGGTTCCCCGCCGTCACCGCTGGCGGGGTCGAACGTCCCCGGACATTACAGGCCGCGGCTACGAACGGTTCCGCTGCGATCGCGGCTGCGCCCGCGATCGCACGGGGCGCTATTCGGCGGGGCGCTCGGCCCCGTCCGCGTCGCTGTCCTCGGCGGCGGTATCCGCGTCGGCAGCGGCCTCGTCCGGCCGGTCGAACGCTGCTTCCGCCTCCGCCAGCACCTCGTCTTCGTCGTCGTCGTAGGCGTTGACCCGCCGGCCCTGGGCCTGCAGCTCGGCCTCGTCCTCGGACCGGGCGACATTGACGGTGATGGTGACGGTGACCTCCGGGTGCAGCCGGATGCGCACCGGATGCAGCCCGACGGATTTGATCGGGCGGTCCAGCTGGACCTGCTTGCTGTCGACGGTGAAGCCGGCATCGGTGACGGACTGGGCGATGTTGCGCACCGTGACCGACCCGTAAAGCTGGTCGTTGTCGCTGGCCTGGCGGACGATCACCACCTTCAGCCCGTCGATCCGGCTGCCGACGGCCTCGGCCTCCTTGCGCTGCTCCAGGTTCTCGGCCACGAGCTGGGTGCGCTGGGACTCGAAGGCTTTCTTGTTGTCTTCGGTGGCGCGGAGCGCCTTTTTCTGCGGCAGCAGGTAGTTGCGCGCGAAGCCGGGCTTGACCCGGACCACGTCGCCCATCTGGCCCAGCTTCTCGATCCGCTCAAGCAGGATCACGTCCATCATTCTTCCTCCAGGTCGTCCGGCGAGGCGGCGAAGCGCCGCCGCAGCCGGACCCATTGCTCAATTATGCCAATTCCGACAAGCAGAGTCGCGGACCACGTAAACATCAACAGCATCATATACACGCCCGCGAGCACGAACTGCCGGGCGGGACGCCCCCGGGTCAGCACATGCACCACGGCCAGCCCGAGAAACAGGAACGGGACCAGCGAGATGATCAGCCCGTTCCGCCCGGTCATGCCGATCTGCCCCGACATCAGCGAGGCCAGAGCCGAGACCGCCACGGCGCCGAGCAGCCAGCCCGGCAGCTCCAGCATCGAATAGGCCGGCGTGGGCCGTCGGTTCCAGCCGAGCCGCGTCAGGAGCTTCTGCGCCAGAGCGGCATTGCCCGCGATAATGATCAGCCATAACGTGGCCATCATGCCCGGCACGTAGGGCGCCATCGCCAGCAGCACCTGCGCGACGCGCGGATTCTGGGCTTCGGGCGGCAGGCGACGCACCAGCTCGCTGACGGTGCGGGTGATCAGCCCGGTCATCCCGTCTTCCCCGCCCGACAGCCAGATCGAAGCCGCCACCAGCCCGGCCAGCGCATAGCTGGTCAGCCAGCCCAGCAGCAGGCCCGGCGGATACCATTCCGTCGCTTCCGGCGTCGCGCCGCGCCGCGACAGCAGCCCCTGCCGCGTGACGATCAGGAC
>WHUE01000076.1 GCA_009377375.1 Alphaproteobacteria bacterium
ATGTTGCGCACATAGGTGACGCGCGGATAGAGCCGCTTCAGCAGCCGGTAAAGCGTGTCGAACACCACCACCGGGCGCGCGTTGCCGATATGGGCGTAGTCGTACACCGTCGGCCCACACACATACATGCGCACGTGCCCGGGATCGAGCGGCTCGAACGGCTCCTTCTTCCGCGTCAGCGTGTTGTAGACCGAGAGCGCCACGATCAGCCCTCCCGGAAGCGGTCGGTGATGGGGTAGCGCCGGTCGCGGCCGAAGGCGCGGCTGGAGATCTTCACCCCCGGCGGGGCCTGGCGGCGCTTGTACTCCGCCCCCTGCAGCATCCGCCAGACGCGGGCGACCAGGGCGGGGTCGTGGCCCTGCGCCGCGATCTCGGCGAAGCTCAGATCGTGCTCGACCAGCCCGTCGAGAATGGCGTCGAGCTGGTCATAGGGCGGCAGCGTGTCCTGGTCGGTCTGGTCCGGTTTCAGCTCGGCCGAGGGCGGCTTGGTGATGATGCGTTCCGGCACCACCCGCCCGGACGGGCCCAGCGCGCCGGGGGGCAGGTTGCCGTTGCGCCAGCGCGACAGCTCGAACACCGTGGTCTTGTAGACGTCCTTCAGCACCGAGTAGCCGCCGCACATGTCGCCGTAGAGCGTGGCGTAGCCGACCGACATCTCCGACTTGTTGCCGGTCGACAGCACCATGTGGCCGAGCTTGTTGCTGAGCGCCATCAGCGTCATCCCGCGCGACCGGGCCTGCAGATTCTCCTCCGTCGTGTCGGGCTCGCGCCCGGCGAAGAGCGGCTTCAGCATCGCGTCGAACGCGGCCATGGCCGGCTCGATGGAGACGGTGTCGAGCCGCGCGCCCATCAGCCGCGCCGCCTCCGCCGCGTCGTCCAGGCTGTCCTGCGAGGTGTAGGGCGACGGCATCATCACGCAATGCACCCGGTCCGGGCCGAGCGCGTCCACCGCCACGGCGGCGGTCAGGGCGGAATCGATGCCGCCGGACAGGCCGATGATGACGCCGGGAAAGCCGTTCTTGCCCACATAGTCGCGCAGGCCCAGCATCAGCGCCGCGTAGACCGCGCCGACGCCTTCCGACGGCGCGGCGAGTTCGCCGTTCCCGCAGGCCCAGCCTCCGTTCTCGCCGCGGGTCCAGCGGGTGGCGACCAGCGCCTCCTCCCAGTCGGGCGCGCGCACCCGCATGCGGCGGTCGGCGCCGAGCACGAAGGAGCCGCCGTCGAACACCAGCTCGTCCTGCCCGCCGACCTGGTTGACGTAGATCAGCGGGAGACCGGATTCGCCCACCCGCGCCGCGGCGAGGTTGAGCCGCGTGTCCCATTTATGCACCGTCCAGGGCGAGCCGTTGAGCACCACCAGAAGCTCGGCCCCCGATTCCTCCAGGCATTCGGTCACGTCCGGGGCCCACATGTCCTCGCACACCATCGCGCCGAGGCGGACGCCGCGGAAACTGACCGGTCCCGGCAGCGGCCCGCCGGCGAAGACGCGCTTCTCGTCGAACACGCCGTAATTGGGCAGATCGTACTTGTAGCGGATCGCCTTTATCTCGCCGCCGTCGAGCAGCAGCGCCGCGTTATAGACCTTGCCGTCCGCCTCGTCCGCCCACAGCGCGCCGATCAGCAGCCCCGGCCCGCCATCGGCGGTCTCCTCCGCCAGGGCGCGGATGCGCCCCGCCACCGCCTGCTGGAAGGCGCGGCGCAGCACCAGGTCCTCCGGCGGGTAGCCGGCGATCATCAGCTCGGAGCCCACCACCAGATCGGCCCCCATGGCAGCGGCGCGGACGCGCGTCTCGCGGATGCGCTCCGCGTTGCGCACGATGTCGCCCACGGTCGGGTTGAGCTGGGCGAGGACGATGGTGAGGCTGTCGGTCATCGGGTTGATATATCAGAGAAAACGCCGCGGGTAAGGCCCCGCGGCGTCGCCAGGTCGGGTCCGCGAGGCCGGTCTGCTCAGCCGGTGGCAATTCGCCGGACGCCGCCGTTCTGCTGGACGCGCTCTTCCTTGAGCATCTGCGCCAGCAGAAAGGACAGCTCGATCGACTGATCGGCGTTGAGCCTCGGGTCGCAATGGGTGTGGTAGCGGTCGGCCAGCCCGGCCTCGGTGATGGCCTGCGCGCCGCCGATGCATTCGGTGACGTTCTGGCCGGTCAGCTCCACATGCACGCCGCCGAGATAGGTGCCCTCGGCCCGGTGCACGGCGAAGCAGCGCTTCACCTCTTCCAGGATATTGTCGAACGGGCGGGTCTTGTAGCCGTTGGACGACTTGATGGTGTTGCCGTGCATGGGGTCGCAGGACCACACCACGGACCGCCCCTCGCGCTCCACCGCGCGGATCAGGGCGGGCAGCTTCGCTTCGACCTGGTCGTGCCCCATCCGGGTGATGACCACCAGCCGGCCCGCCTCGTTCTCCGGGTTCAGCGCCTCGATCACGCGCAGCAGGCTGTCCGGGTCCATCGTCGGGCCGGCCTTGCAGCCCACCGGGTTGCCGATGCCGCGCAGGAACTCGATATGCGCGTCGTCCGGGTCGCGGGTGCGGTCGCCGACCCACAGCATGTGGGCGGAGGTGTCGTACCAGTCGCCGCTGGTGGAATCGACGCGGGTCATCGCCTGCTCGTAGCCCAGCAGCAGGGATTCGTGCGAGGTGTAGAACTCGGTCTCGCGCAGCTGCGGCGCGGTCTCCGAGGTCAGCCCGCAGGCCGCCATGAAGGCCAGCGCCTCGTCCAGCCGTTCCGCCAGGTCCTGGTAGCGCTCGCCCTGCGGGCTGTTCTCGACGAAGCCGAGCGTCCAGCGGTGCACCTGGTGCAGGTCGGCATAGCCGCCCTGGGCGAAGGCTCGCAGCAGGTTCAGCGTCGCGGCGGACTGGTTGTAGGCCTGCACCATGCGCTCCGGATCGGCGCGGCGGGCCTCCTCGGTGAATTCCATCCGGTTGATGGAATCGCCACGGTAGCTCGGCAGGGTCACGCCCCCGATGGTCTCGGTGTCGGCGCTGCGCGGCTTGGCGAACTGGCCGGCCATGCGGCCGACCTTCACCACCGGGCATGCCGCGGCGAAGGTCATCACCACCGACATCTGGAGCAGCACGCGGAAGGTGTCGCGGATATTGTCGGGATGGAACTCGGCGAAGCTCTCGGCGCAGTCGCCGCCCTGGAGCAGGAACGCCTTGCCCGCCGCCACCTCGGCCAGCTCCTCGCGGAGGCGCCGCGCCTCGCCGGCGAAGACCAGCGGCGGATAGCCGCGCAGCCGCGCTTCCGCGGCCGTAAGCGCCGCCGCGTCCGGGTAGACCGGGACCTGGCGAATGTCCTTCGAACGCCAGCTATCCGGCGACCACTTCTTCGCCGACATGGGCTTCCTCATCCGTTTTCATGTGTCGAAGGGGTGGATATACGCCGGTTGACCGGCGAATTCCAGCCCGAATGCGCCCGCGGAGCCGGGCAGAGTTAACGCCGCGTCTTCACCTGGACTGTGAACAATGTTCCACGTGGAACATTGTAACGTCCCCCGGGGACACGCGGCCGGACGGACGCGCGGGCGCTGGCTGCGATTCGGCTTCCCTGCTATCGTTTCGGCAAGGCAGTGCGGGGTGGGGGCATCATGAGCGCGGCATCCGATACCGCGGAAGATGCGACCGGGGACCGGGATGGACCGCTCTCCGGTGTCGTGGACCTGCTGGTCCGTCGGCGTCATCTTCTGCTCACGCTCTACCTGCTGCTCATCGCCGGGTCCGCCGTCCTGCTCGGCGTGTTCGGCGTCGACTCCCTGATCACCGCCTGTCACGGGTTGTTCCGCTTCCTGCGCGGTGACGAGGCGCCGTTCGAGATCGTCAAGCGCGAGGGAGGGATGGACGCGGCGACACTGGCCGTCACCGCCGGGGTCTTTTTCGGGCTGCAGGCCGCCTTCCTGTGGGGCGGCGGACGCATCGGGGTCGGCCGCAAGGGCACGCCCTGGTACAAGGTCGCGCTGTCGGTCGCGGTCATAGCCGCGCTCGCGGCGCTGCTGACCCTGGCCGCGCTGCTGCTGTTCATGCAGTTCCTGCTCACCGACTCGGTGGACAAGACTCTGGACAAGGCTCCGGAATTCGTTTTGCCCGTCGTGCTGGGAACGTCCTGGATCGCATGGCTGGCGGTCGCGGCGCTGCAATTTCGTGGGCGCGACCAGAGGAGCGCGCTGTCGCGGCTGGCGGGCGGGCTGCTGGCGGGAAGCTGGGTCGAGTTCGCGCTGGCCCTGCCCGTCGACATCGCGGTGCGCGCGCGGCACGAAAACTGCCCCTGCTTCACCGGGTCGTGGCTGGCGCTGCTGATCGTGATCCCGGTGATGATCTGGTCGCTGGGCCCGGCGCTGTACCTCATGTATCTGCGCGAGCGGGCGAAAGCCGGGGCGGATCCCGGCAGGCCGCGGCGGATATTGCGGGCGAAATCGGCCTTTCGACGCCCCGTGCGGCAGGCGGCGCCATGAACGTGGGGTCCTATGTCGATTCCGCGCGCACGATCTCGCTCGTGGTCATCGTGCTCGGCTATATCGGCTGGGATATCGGCACCCATCACAGCCAGCGCGCCGCCCAGTTCGCCGCGGCGCGGGAGATGATCGCCGCCGACTGGATGCAGAACGAGTACCGGAACGACAGGACGATTATCGAAAAGATGCTGGCCGCCGGTGCGATGGTCGCGGAGGGTGCCGAACGCCAGTTGCGACAGGTTCGGCCCTTCGAAGTCGCCTCTCCGGTCGGAGACCTGGCGATCAACATGCAGTCGACCGAGCGCAGCACCGTTTTCGCGCAGCAATCGACCAGGGTCGCTGGGCTTACCCTGGCCAGGCTGGACGACTTCCGGCTTCGCTTCCGGGCCGAGGTGAAAGGCCCGTTCGGCACCTGGAGCGTTTCCGACGTCGCGATCAACGACCCCGCGGCGTTTCAGAAACTGGCCCGGTTCGCCAACGATCTCGACATCGAGATATCCGGCGGCCACAAGAAGATGCTGGGCGATGTGGAGAACAAGCTGTACCGCCGCAAGGTTTCGGTCCCGAACGTGGAGTTCGCGGCGTTCCACAGCGAAAAGGCGGTATGGCTGGTCACGTTCCTCTGCGTCCTCCTCGTCGTGATTCTGCGCAGCCGGGTGCGGCTGATCCGGCTGTCCCCCGACGCGGGGCTCGGCACGCCCTGGCTGGTCCTGGATGCCAGCACGGTGGTGGAAAAGATCATCGCGACGCTATGGGTGGTGTCGATCGTGCTGGCCGGCTGGCTTGCCTGCGGCGCCGTGCTGTTCACCGAGAAGGACCTGCTGATGGCGACCGCGACGCCGCCGCAGGGCCGCGCGGCGCTGGTGTTCCTGTCGATCCTCGCGCTGGCCACCGTCAGCGACCTGCTCAAGCTGCGCGATATCCGCATCACGCGGCACAGCACCGCCGCGAGCGCCGCACAATCGCGGTTTCCGGGGCCCCGCGTCCCGCCGCACCGTGCAGGGCGGCGGCGCCGCTTCCCCAGCGCGCCGGGATAGGCTCCCCGCGCGGCGCCGGGCATAAGCGGCTATACTGCCGCGTCTGCCCCTTTCCCGCTCCGGTCTGCCTGCGAAATGACTCCCCTGCCCCCGGCGCTGCGCGGCGTCCTGTGGATGCTCCTGGCGGTCACCGCCTGGTCGGCGATGTACCTGTTCGTGCGGCAGGTGTCGGGCCGCTACACGGCGTTCGAGATCCTGTTCGTGCGCAACGCGGTGACGCTCCTCACCATGGCGCCGCTGCTGCTGGGCACGCCGCTGGCCGCGCTGCGGACGCAGCGGTTCCCGATGCACTGCATGCGGGCGCTGCTCGCCTGTCTCGGCATGCTGGGGCTTTATGCCGGCATCGCCTACGTGCCGCTGCCGGACGTGGTGGCGCTGAGCTTCACCCAGCCGCTGTTCCTGGTGGCGCTGGCGCCGCTGGTGCTGCGCGAGACGGTGGAGACGCGGCGCTGGGCCGCCACGCTGATCGGGTTCTCCGGCATCCTGATCATCGTCCGGCCCGGCTTCGCCGATGTGAGCGCGGCGATGCTGCTGGTGCTCGGCTCCGCCGCCGTCTATGCCGGGTCCAACCTCTGCATCAAGCTGCTGATGCGCACCGACACGCCGCTGCAATCCGTGTTCTACGGCAACGCGCTGATGCTGCCGCTGTCGCTGGTCCCCGCGCTGTTCGCCTGTGTACAGCCGACATGGGTCGATCTCGGCTGGATGGCGGGGGTGGGACTTACCGGCGCGCTCGGCATGTACGCCGTCGCCCAGGCCTACCGCGCCGCCGACGCCAGCGCGGTGGCCCCGTTCGACTTCCTGCGCCTGCCGATCACCGCCAGCGCCGCCTATGTGATCTTCGGCGACGTCGCCGGGCCGTGGACCTGGGCCGGCGCGCTGGTGATCTTCGGCTCGTCCTACGCGCTGGTGCTGCTGGAATCGCGCGCGCGGCGGGGGACGTGACGGCGCTTCGCATTCGGCGGGATTGCAGCCCCGCGATCTACGCCGCCACCCGCCTGTCGAGGCTCGCCGCCGCGCGCGGCAGCAGCAGCACGGCGAGGAATATCGCGAAGGCCGCCGCCGCCAGAAGGCGGAACAGGACGCTGAACCCCCATGTCCCGTGCAGCCAGCCGATCAGCGGCACCGCCGTCGCCATCACGGTGAAGGTGACGATGTAGCGAAGGGCATAGGCGCGGCTGCGCCACTCGCTGCGCGCGATCCGCCCGACCAGCACGTCGTTGATCGGGATCTGGCCGAACACGGCGAGCATGAAGCCGGTCGCGACCAGCAGCGAGGCGACGCCGGTGAGATGGGTCATGGCGAGGAAGAACGCCGCCTGCGACGCGGCGACGACGGCGAAGACGGCGCGGAGCGAAAAGGCGTCGACCAGCCAGCCGACCGCGAGCTGCGCCAGCGCCGCCACCGAAAAGACGACGAAGGCGTACCAGCCGACCATGGTGGCGGAGCCCGCGAGCTCCGCCAGCCGTTCGTCGATGATCTTGGGCAGCGAAAACGTGGTGCTCTGGAAGATCAGCCCGCCGAGCGCGGTGGTGAACAGGATGATCGCGAACACGCGCAGCAGGACGTCCCTCGGCAGCGGGGCGGAAGCCACCTCGCCGCCGGCGGGTGCGGCGGCGTCCGCCGCTTGCGCCGCGCCGCCGCCGCGGAGGAAGACGAGGTAGAGCCCGCCGATCACGACCGACGCCGCGCCGGGCACGAAGAAGGCGCTCCGCCAGCCCGACGCGTCGATCAGAAAGCCGGTCAGAAGCGCGGCGGTCGCCACGCCCATATTGCCGAACACCCCGTTGACGGCGAGCGCGATGCCCGTCTTCCGCCGCCCTTCCACCACCATGGCGAGCCCGACCGGGTGATAGATCGCGGCGAAGACACCCACCAGCGTCAGGGCGGCGGCGAGCTGCAGCGGCGTGTCGGCGAGCCCCGCGAGGATCGCGCTCAGCCCGATACCGATGAAGAACACGGCCATCATCCCCTCGCGGCTCCACCTGTCCGCCAGCCAGCCGGCGGGGATGGCGCAGAGCCCGAAGGCGACGAAGCTGGGCGTCGCGTAGGGCACCAGCGCGGCGTAGCTCATGCCCCATTCCTGCGTCAGCCGGAGCGCCGCGACGGCCGCGAAGATCAGCACGAACAGATGGTCGAGAAAATGCCCGACATTGAGGAACAGAAAACCGACCTGGCTGCGCTGCACGGAGCTGATCCCCCGGTTGCCACTGTTGCTTCGCGCCTAGTGCAGGCTGTCGCCGCCGTTTACCACGATGGACTGGCCGGTGACGAAGTCGCTGTCGCTTGAGGCGAGGAAGAGCATCGCGCCGACGAGATCCTCCGGCACCTGGTCGCGCTTCAGCGCGCGGGCGCCGCGGACGCGGGCGAGATTGTCGGCGCGGCTTTCCAGCGTCGCGGCGACGCCCTCGCTGAGGGTGAGGCCGGGGCAGAGCGCGTTGACGGCGATGTTGTCGTCCCCGAGTTCGCGCGCCAGCGCGCGGGTCAGCCCGATCACGCCGCCCTTGGAGGAGACGTAGTGCAGCATCATCGGCACGCCCTTCAGCGGCGTGTCGGAGGCGATGTTGATAATCTTGCCGCCGCCCTGCGCCCGCATCACCGGCACCGCGGCGCGGGCGCAAAGGAACACCCCGCGCAGGTTCACCGCCATGACGCGGTCCCATTCCTCGACGTCGATTTCCTCGATCCGCTTCGGCGCCAGCGAGGCGAAGACGGCGGCGTTGTTGACCAGCACGTCGAGCCTGCCGAACCGGTCCATCGTGGCCTTCACCAGCCCGGCCGCCTGGTCCTGGTCGGAGACGTCGCAGCAATGCGGCACCACGGTCGCGCCCTGCACCGCGCGTGCGATGCGGTCCGCCCCCGGCCCGCAATCCAGCACGTCGGCGATCGCCACCTTCGCGCCTTCCTCGGCCATGGCGCGGGCGTAGTGCCAGCCGATCCCCTGGGCCGCGCCGGTCACGATGGCGACGCGGCCTTCCAGTCTTGCCATGCGACGTTTCCTTATCGATGCCCCGGCCGGCACGCGGCCGGCCGGGGGATTTGACGGTTAGTTCTGCGCGATGCCGAGAATGCCGCGCAGCCGGGTAATCGTTCCGGCGTCGGCGTCGACGATCCGCTGCACCTGATCCTGCAGTTGCTTCGCGGAGACGGGCTCCCAGGGCAGCTTGCGCTTCTTCGCCTGGGCGATAATCTCCGGGTCGGCGAAGGTCTTGTCGAACGCCGCGATCAGCGCGGCCAGACGGTCCTTCGGGATGTCGGGCGGAGCCAGCCAGCAGCGGCCGATCACGCCGGAGCCGGAGAACAGCTCGACGATCTCCTTGTCCTTCGGATCCGTGATCAGGTCGATGATCAGCGGCACGTCCGGCCGGTCGGGCAGCTTGTCCAGCGACATCGCGGCGATGGGATACACATCGCCCTTCGCCACCCAGTCGGGCTTGATGTAGCTGAGCGCGCTCCACACGCTCTGGAAGCCCTGGACCTCGGCCCGCTCCATCGCGAGGTAGATCGCGCCCATCCCCTGGTAGCCCATGATGGGCTTGAATTTGGTGCCGAGCACGCTGTTCACCAGCGTGGGCACGATGAAGGTCTGCGAGCCCTTGCCGCTGGACCCGAGCAGCACTTCCTTCTTCTTCGCGTCCTCGAGCGACTTGATGCCCGAATGCTTCATCATCACAAAGGCGCTGCGGGTGATCTCGGCGCCGCCGAGATAGTGGAACTTCGAGGGATCGTACTTGATGCCGGTGGCGCGCAGCCGCGCGGCCAGCGGCGTGTCCTGCAGCAGGATGCCGATATAGCTGCCGTCCTGCGGGGCGGCGGTGGAGAGGTAGTTCGCCGCCTTGGTGCCGCCCGCGCCGCCCATGTTCTGGATGATGAAGTTGGGGTTGCCCGGCGTGTATTTCTGCAGCCCGGGCGCGAGGAGCTGCGAATAGACCGAATGCCCGCCGCCCGGCCCGGCGGCGACGACGATGGTGACGTTCCTGCCCTTGTAGAAATCGGCGACGGCGTCGGCGGACGCCGTCTGCGCCGCCAGCATGGAAGCGGCCAGCGCCGCCGCCGATGCCGCAAGGCGCGAAATGGTATTCAACATGGAAGCCTCCCGAATTTTCTCGGTGAATAGTATCGGACGGCACAAGCCTACGCCGCCGTGCGAAAGCCGACAAGACCGCGCCGGGTCCGGGGCTATACGCGACGGGGCCGGACGCTGCCGCCCGGCCCCGGTCGCTTGCCGTCGACGGCGGTCTCTATTTCGCGCCGAGGATGGATTTCATCCGGTCGATCACCGCCCTGTCGGTCTTCATGATCGTGTCCACCTGCGCCTGCATGTCCTGCCACGACGCGGTTTCCCAGGGCAGCTTGCGCGCGCCGGCGGCGGCGTTGGCCTCCGGATCCCTGAAGGCCGCGGCGAAGGCGGTGCGCAGCGCGCCCACGCGGTCCTTCGGCGCGCCGGGCGGGGCGAGCCAGCCGCGCCCCAGCACCCCGTTGCCGGCGATCAGTTCGATCAGCTTCCGGTCCAGCGGGTCCTTCACCATGTCGGTGATCTTCGGCACCTTCGGCAGGTCCGGCAGCGGATCGGGCGAGATGGTCGCGATCACCGTCACCAGGTCGTCCTTGACCCAGTTCTCGCGCAGATAGGTCACCGCGCTCCACACGTTGGCGAAGCCCTGCACCTCCTTGCGGTCCACGGCCAGGTAGATGTCGCCCATGCCGCGATAGCCGAGCACCGGCTTGAATTTAGTCCCCAGAACGGCGTTGACGATGGTGGGCACCACGAAGGTCTGCGAGCTCTTGCCGGTGGAGCCGACCAGGACTTCCTTCTTCTTCGCGTCTTCGATGGTGTTCACCCCGGCAGACTTCAGGACGACGAAGGCGCTGCGGGTGATATCCGCGCCGCCGAGATACTGGAACTTCGACGGGTCGTACTTGATGCCGGTGGCGCGGATGCGCGCCGAGAGCGGCGTGTCGGACAGCAGGATACCGATATAGCTGCCGTCCTGCGCCGCCGCGGTGGCGAGGTAGTTCGCCGCCTTGGTGCCGCCCGCCCCGCCCATGTTCTGGATGATCAGCTTCGGGTTGCCCGGCAGGTGCTTCTGCACGGCCGGCGCGATCAGCTGGGAATAGACCGAGTGGCCGCCGCCGGGCCCGGCCGCGACGACGATGGTAACGGTCTTGCCGCCGTAGAAATCGGCGACGGCGTCCGCCAAAGACGGTGTCGCCGCCAGCGCAATGCCGGCAGCGGCCAGCGCCGGCGCGGCGGCGCGCAGAAGGGTCGAAGTCATCCATGCCTCCCTTGAGTGGTTCTCTTCGTTCGCCGACGCGCCGCTGCGGCCTCTTCGCAGGCATTCCTCCCGCGCCGGACGGGAAAGCCTATGTCACGCACCGGCCGGCGGCAAGCACAGGCGGGGAACCTTTCCGCGGCGCGGGCGTTGACGGAGGCGTAATCACGAACTTCGGACAGCCGTCCTCGTGCCCATTCTTCTGCTGATCCTGCTGATCGTCCTGATCGCCCAGTTCGGTTTCTGGGACACGTTTCAAGCGATACTCGGCGGGGTGCTGATGCTCGTGCTGCTCGGCGCGCTGCTGGTAGGCATCGCGGTCGTCGCGTTCCGCCTCGTCATGCGCCGGCTGTAGGCGGAGCTGCGGCCCGCGTCCTACTCCGCCGCCTTGGCGGCTTCCTCCGGCACCTTTTCCCGCATGGTGACGAATTCCTCCGCCGCCGTCGGGTGGATGCCGACCGTGGCGTCGAACTGCGCCTTGGTCGCGCCGCATTTGAGCGCGACGGCAAGGCCCTGCGTGATCTCCCCCGCGTCCGGCCCGACCATGTGGCAGCCGATCACCCTGTCGCTGGCGCGGTCGACCACCAGCTTCATCAGCGTCTGCTCCGCGTTGCCGCTGAGCGTGTTCTTCAGCGCGCGGAAGGTGGAGCGGTAGATGTCGACGCCGTCGAACGCCGCCCGCGCTTCCTCCTCGGTCAGCCCGACGGTGCCGACGGGCGGCTGGCTGAACACGGCGGTGGCGACGTTGTCGTAGGTCATCGTCTTCTTCGGCCCGGTGCGGAACAGGTTGTGCGACAGCACCATCGCTTCGGAGATCGCGACCGGAGTGAGCTGCAGCCGGTCGGTCACGTCGCCGAGCGCCCAGATCGACGGGCAGGTCGTGCGGAAGGTCTGGTCGACCGCCACGGCGCCGTTGTCGCGTATCTCCACCCCGCAGGCCTCGAGCCCGATGCCACGGGAATTGGGTGCGCGCCCGGTGGCATACATCACGAGATCGGCCTCGACGGTGCCGCCGTTCTTCAGCGTGGCGAGCAGCGTGCGGTCCTCCTGCTTCTCGATCTTCGCGATGTCGGCGTCGAAGCGGAGGTCGAGCCCCTTCTTGCGCATCTCCTGCGCCAGGTGCCGGCGCACGTCGATGTCGAAGCCGCGCATGAACAGTTCGCCGCGGTAGAGCTGGGTCGTCTTTACGCCCAGCCCGTGGAAGATGCCGGCGAACTCCACCGCGATATAGCCGCCGCCGACCACGATCACGCGCTCCGGCAGCTTCGGCAGGTAGAACGCCTCGTTCGAGGTGATGACGTGCTCGTTGCCGGGGAAGTCCGGCACCACCGGCCAGCCGCCGGTCGCCACCAGGATGTTCGCCGCCGTCACCGTCTCGCCGCCGACCTCCACCGTGTGCGGGTCCTTCACGACGGCGCGGTGCTCGTAGAGCCTGCAGCCCGCGCCTTCGAGCAGACGGCGGTAGATGCCGTTCAGCCGCCCGATCTCCGTGTTCTTGTTGCCGACCAGCGTCGGCCAGTCGAAGGAAGGCTTGCCCACGGTCCAGCCGAACCCGGCGGCGTCGCCGAAATCCTCGTGGAAATGGGCGGCGTAGGCGAACAGCTTCTTCGGGATGCAGCCGACATTGACGCAGGTGCCGCCGAGATAGCGTTCCTCCGCAATCGCGACGCGGGCGCCGTAGCTCGCCGACATGCGCGCGCAGCGCACCCCGCCCGACCCCGCGCCGATGACGAACAGGTCGTAGTCGTAGTCAGACATCCCGCTTCCTTTTTCCCTTCACATCCCCTTCACGCACAGGGGCGGGTCCGGGACCCGCCCGCTGTCATATCGCCATTCACTCGACCTGACGGATCAGCTGTCGATGCCGCCGAGCAGCGCGTATTTGATCTCGACGAAATCGTCGATGCCGTACTTGGAGCCCTCGCGGCCGATGCCGGATTCCTTGACGCCGCCGAAGGGCGCGACCTCGGTGGAGATGATGCCCTCGTTGATGCCGACGATGCCGTATTCGAGCCCTTCCATCACCCGCCAGATGCGGCCGATGTCGCGGGAGTAGAAATAGGAGGCGAGGCCGAACTCGGTGTCGTTGGCGGCCGCGACGACCTCTTCCTCGGTCCTGAAGCTGAACAGCGGCGCGACCGGGCCGAAGGTCTCCTCGCGCGCCACCTTCATCTGGGTGTTCACCCCGGTGAGGATGGTGGGCTGGAAGAACGTGCCGCCGAGTTCGTGCCGCTTGCCGCCGAGGATGATCTTGGCGCCCTTGGAGACCGCGTCCTCGATATGCTCCTCGACCTTCTCGACCCCGGCCATGTCGATCAGCGGGCCCTGCTGGGTCTCGCCCTTGAGCCCGTCGCCGACCTTCATCTTCTTCACGGCGCCGGCCAGCTTCTCGGCGAAGACGTCATAGACGCCTTCCTGCACGTAGAACCGGTTGGCGCAGACGCAGGTCTGGCCGGTGTTGCGGTACTTGGACGCCATCGCGCCGGCCACCGCGGCGTCGAGATCCGCGTCGTCGAACACGATGAACGGCGCGTTGCCGCCGAGCTCCATCGAGACCTTCTTCACCGTACGCGCGCATTGCTCCATCAGCGTCTTGCCGACATCGGTGGAGCCGGTGAAGGTCAGCTTGCGGACGATGGGGTTGCCGGTCAGCTCCCCGCCCACGTCGCGCGCGCCGCCGGTGATGACGTTGAAGATCCCCGGCGGAATGCCGGCGCGTTCGGCCAGCTCCGCCTGCGCCAGCGCCGAGAAGGGCGTGGCCGAGGCGGGCTTGAGCACCATCGGGCAGCCGGCGGCGATGGCCGGGCCGGACTTGCGGGTGATCATCGCGGCGGGGAAGTTCCACGGCGTGATCGCGGCGACGACGCCGATCGGCTCCTTCGTCACCACGATGCGCTTGCCGGGCGCGAAGGTTGGGATGGTGTCGCCGTAGAGCCGCTTGGCCTCCTCGGCGAACCATTCGAGGAACGAGGCGGCGTAGACCACCTCGCCCATCGATTCGGCCATCGGCTTGCCCTGCTCGGCGGTCATCAGCGTGGCGAGGTCCTGCTGGTTCTCCATCATCAGCTCGCCCCATTTGCGAACGATCTTCGCGCGCTCCTTCGCCGTCCTCGCGCGCCATTCGGGCCAGGCGCGGTTCGCCGCCTCGATCGCGCGGCGCGTCTCCGCCGCGCCCATCTTCGGCACGGTGCCGATGACCTCGCCGGTCGCCTTGTTGGTGACCTCGATGGTCTCGGCGCTGTCGGCGTCGAGCCATTTTCCGTCGATATAGCACTGCTCGCGGACGAGCTTCATGTCGGAAATCGGCACGTTCAGATCGCGTGGCATGGTCGTCTCCCTCGGGTAAACAGGTGTCGTGGCGCGGCGGCGGGGTTATGGCCCCGACTCATACGCAATGTCTGGCGTTAAATATAGCCCCGGGGCCGGGCGAAGTTAACCGGCGGGCGGGACGGACCGGCCTACCGCCCTTCCAGCGCCCGCCATTCCGCGGCGAGGCGGCCGGCCTCGTGGATCTCGTCGGGGCTCAGGCTGACGGCGACGCTGGCGCGGTACTGCAGCACCGCGTCGCGCTCCGGCCCCGGCGGCATCTTCCCGGCAGCGACCAAGAACCACATCAGCGCCTGGACCGGGTCCGTCTTCACCCCCTTGCCCTGGGCGTAGAGCGCGCCGAGGCCGAACTGGGCCTCGCTCGCCCCCTGCCAGGCGGCCTTCTTCATCCATGCGGCGGCGCGGGCGAAATCCTGCCTGTCGCCGGCGCCGTTGAAATAGAGGAATCCCGTCACCGCCTGGGCGGAGACATGGCCCTGCGACGCCGCCTGCTCGTACCAGCGCAGCGCCAGGGCACGGTCCGGCGCGGCCCCGGCGCGGCCGCGCATGTAGATCGACCCCAGCGCGGCCTGGGCCCCCGCGTGGCCGGCCTCCGCCGCGCGCTCGTAGCTCTCGGCCGCCCCGTCCTTGTCGCCGGCGCGCTGCTGCGCCCGGGCGTAGGCATAGCGCAGCGCGACATCGTCCGGCCGGCCGATCGCGGCGGCGGTGCAGGCGGCGAGCCGCGTCTGGACGCCCGCGCGCGTGTCGCGGCAGAGCGCGAAAATGTCGTCGGCCTTGTCCGGGGTCGTGTCCGCGGCGGCGGCGAAGCCGGGCAGCAGTACCGCCAGCAATGCGGCGGCGAGGGTCGGTTTCATCCCGTTGTCTCCGTATGGTTAGCCAAAGGCTAACACCGGGCGGGACGGCAATACAGTTAACAGGGGTTAACGGCGGCGCGAAATTCAGGCCTTCGCCGGCGGCGGCTCGTCGCCCTCCACCCGTTCCAGCGCGGCAGCCAGCCGGTGGCCTGCGCGGCGCGCCCACAGCCAGATGACCAGCGTCGCCGCGGCGCCGACGGCGATGGTGAGCTGCAAGCCGAAGAACTCGGACAGCCAGCCCGCGACCAGCGCGCCGATGGCGGGCAGCCCCCAGGACAGCAGGATGAACAGGCTGAGCACGCGGGAGCGCACCCGCGATTCGCAGACGTTCTGGATCAGGGTCTGCGAGCCGACCCCCGCGGTCAGCATGAAGAACCCGACCACCAGCAGGCACGGGATCGCCAGCCAGATGATGTCGGTCACCGCGAACAGCGTCAGCGCGACGCCCTGGATCGCCAGCGCCCAGGTCACCAGCCGGGTCAGCCCCTCGGTCCGGCCGCGATGGGCGAGCCACAGCGAGGCCACCATCGCCCCGGCCCCGATGGAGGACAGCAGCATGGCGAAGCCTTCGGAGCCGCGCCCGAACACCTCGGCGGAAAAGCCGGGCAGCAGTTCCATGAAAGGGCGGATCAGCAGGCCGATGGCGGTGAGCACCGTCATCAGGAAGCGGATGCCGGGATGGTTCCAGACATAGACGCAGCCCTGCCACATGTCTCGCAGCAGCGCGAACGACATTTTGGCTTCGCCGCCGCGATGGTCGTCGGTCAGGAAGAACATCACGATATAGAACTGGATGAAGGTCGCAGCGGCGATGGCGAAGACTGCCCCCGTGTCGATCGCCAGCAGCAGGACGCCCGCGATGGCCGGGCCGATCACGCGCGAGGCGTTGAACATCGCGGACCCCAGCGCGATGGCGGCCGACAGGTCCTGCTTCGGCACCAGCGCATGGACATAGGCCACGCGCGGCGGCGTCGACAGCGCCTCCAGCGAGCCGTAGACGATGGCCAGCGCCATCACGATCCAGATATTGATCAGCCCGCTCAGCACCAGCGCGGCGAACAGCGTCGCCGTGATGCAGATGCCGAGCTGCACGGCCTTGATCAGCCGCAGCGGGCCGAACCGGTCCGACACCGCGCCGGCGAAGACCGACAGCAGCACCATCGGGAAAATCTCGGCGAAGGCGACGATGCCGAGCCAGGCGGCCGAATGCGTTATCTCCCAGACCAGCCAGGCGAGCGCGGTGCGGAAGATCCAGCGTCCGACGGTGGACACCGCGTTGCCGGTCCAGTAGCGCCGGTACATCCGGTGCGACAGCGCGCGGCCGATCCCGCCGAACAGGCCGGCGGGCCTCTCGCTCCTGCCGTCGGAAGGCGGGGCTGACGTCATCCGGTCAGCCCTTCGCCTCGATTTCCGCCACCAGCATCTTCAGCACGTCGAGCGAATTGCGGTTCGGATCGACCTGCTCGCGCTGCTCGGAGCCGAGCGAGGTCGCGTCGAGCATGCGGAACAGCGCCGCGCTTGCGGCGTGGAACCCGCCCGGCAGGCCGATGGAGTCGAAGGTTTCCGCCACCTGCTCCATCTCGCCGACATAGCGGCCGGACAGGGCCGGCAGCCGGTTCAGCGCCTCGTCCAGCAGCGGCACCGTGCCCGCCTGCGAATGCGGCAGGCGCTCGCGCAGGAATCCGGTGCAGCCGTAGTGCTCGGCCGCCAGCATGACCACGGTGTAGAGCGCGAACGCGCCCTTGTTGTAGGCGCCGTTGCAGATCTTCACCGCCGAGCCCTGCCCCACCTCCGGCCCGATCTTCATGATCTTCACCGCCTTACCGTCGAGCTCCGCCAGCAGGTCGGCCTCGGCCCCCGACGTGGCGAAGACGGGGAAGGATTTCTCCGTCGGCCGCGCGCCGACGATGCCGACATCGATGAACACCGCGCCCGCGCCTTCAATAACGCCCTGCATCTCGCAGGCGGTCTGCGGCGAGGTGGCGTTGCAGTCGGCGAAGACGGGGCGGCGGTTCGTCCGCTTCATCGCCGCCGCCGCGTCGCGCGCCAGCGGCACGGCCTTGGCGGGGTCGAGGATGGACAGCACGAGGTCGGACCCGGCGACCACGGACTCCAGGTCCCCCAGATCCTCGAACCCGTTCTCGGCGGCGCGCCTGCGGGTGAACTCCGAGCGCCCGTCCAGCGCGGTGACGACGCGATAGCCGTTCTTCGCCAGGAACCGGCCGATCCCGCTGCCCATGACGCCCGGGCTCATGATTCCGATGGTGCTGAAAGGCATCCGACGCGCCCTCCCCTGCCAAGATTGTTCGAAGTTGGCCGGATGCTACAGGCTATCGAGCCCCGGGGGGAGGGGGCGGCGCGAATTTACGCGCCGTCACATCGCGCCGTCTGCCGCCGGTCCCGGCGCCGGCGTCTCCGTCGCCAGCGGATCCGGGCCGAACCGGTTGGGACCGTCGGTGCCGCGCAGGCAGGCGAAGACGATGAGCACGATCCAGCCGAGGAAAGGCACCAGCCACAGCAGCATCCACCAGCCGGTGCGGTCGATGTCGTGCAGCCGGCGCACCCCGACGGAGATGCTGGGGATCAGCGTCGCAAGCGCGAAGATCAGCTGGACGAGCTGCGCCAGAAGGTCCGCCGGCGCCAGGACCCGGCTCAGAATGTCCAGCCCGATCGAAACCAGCACGCAGAAAAGATAGAAGTACCAGTATTCCGCCCGTCGCGAACGACCCGAGAACTGCGCGTAATGCCGAAAAACGGCGGCAACCGCCCCACCGAACCCCATTGCCCTCTCCTTCCGATTGCTTCGGCAGGAAGACTTGCAGCATCGGGCGCCGGGAACAAGATCGGCGGCGCGCCTATTCCACCGTGACCGACTTCGCCAGATTCCTCGGCTGATCGACGTCAGTGCCCTTGATGACCGCGGTGTGGTAGGCGAGGAGTTGCACCGGGATGGTGTAGAGGATCGGTGCGACGAAGGGATCGACGGCGGGCAGCTCGATGGTCGCGGCCGCCATCTTGCCGAGCCTCTTCACCCCGGCGGCGTCGGACAGGAAGATCACGCGGCCGCCGCGGGCGATGACTTCCTGCATGTTGCTCGCCGTCTTGTCGAACAGCTCGTCGGAGGGCGCGATCACGATCACCGGCACCTTCTCGTCGATCAGCGCGATGGGGCCGTGCTTCATCTCGCCGGCGGCGTAGCCCTCGGCGTGGATATAGCTGATCTCCTTCAGCTTCAGCGCGCCTTCGAGCGCGATGGGATAGCCCGTGCCGCGCCCCAGGTAGAGCACGTCGCGGGCCTCCGCCACCTCCGCCGCCAGCTTCTCCAGCGCGGAATCGTGCATCAGCACGTCGTTGGCGCGCGACGGCACCTCGGTCAACGCCTGGGCCAGCGCGGATTCGCGCGTCCGGTCGATGGCGCCGCGCGCGGCCGCCGTGGCGATCACCAGGCAGGCCAGCACGGTGAGCTGGGTGGTGAACGCCTTGGTCGAGGCGACGCCGATCTCCGGCCCCGCCTGGGTCAGCAGCACGGTGTCGGATTCGCGCGCCATCGAGCTTTCGCCCACGTTGACCACCGACAGGACGTGCTGGCCCTGCGACCTGGCGTAGCGCAGCGCGGCCAGCGTGTCCGCGGTCTCGCCCGATTGCGAGACGAAGATGGCGAGCCCGCCCTTCTGCATGTCGACGCCGCGGTAGCGGAACTCTGAGGCGATGTCGCAATCCACCGGCACACGGGCGATCTGCTCGAACCAGTATTTCGCCACCATGCCCGAGTGGAACGAGGTGCCGCAGGCGATGATCGTGATGCGCGGCACGGCGGCGAGGTCGAACGGCAGCTTGGGCAGGGTGACGCGCTGGTTCCACGGGTTGAGCAGCGCGTGCAGCGTGTCGCCCATCACCGCCGGCTGCTCGTAGATCTCCTTGAGCATGAAATGCGGGAAGTTGCCCTTGCCGATCAGGGCGCCGGAGGTCGCGGTCTGGCGCACCGCGCGCTCGACCACCGCACCCGACGCGTCGTGGACGACGGCGCCGTCGGCGGTGATTTCCGCCCAGTCGCCTTCCTCCAGATAGCAGATGCGCTGGGTTAGCGGCGCCAGCGCCAGCGAGTCGGAGCCGATGAACATCTCGCCGTCGCCGTAGCCGATGGCCAGCGGGCTGCCGCGCCGCGCGCCGATCATCAGCCCGTCATGGCCGGCGAACAGGATGGCGAGAGCGAACGCGCCGTCCAGCCGCGCCAGCGCGGCGGCCACCGCTTCCTGCGGCGTCCTGCCCTGCGACAGGTACTCGCTGACCAGATGCACCACCGCCTCGCTGTCGGTGTCGGTGCCGAAGACGTGGCCGGCGGATTCCAGCTCCTGGCGCAGCTCCTGGAAGTTCTCGATGATGCCGTTATGGACCAGCACCACCCGGTCGTCCGCATGGGGATGCGCGTTCCGCTCGCTGGGCGAGCCGTGGGTGGCCCAGCGGGTATGGCCGATGCCGATGGTGCCGCCGACCGGCGTGACCGCGGTCAGCTTCTCCAGGTTGACGATCTTGCCCTCGGCCCGGCGGCGCTCGATGCGGCCGTCCACCAGCGTGGCGATGCCCGCCGAATCGTAGCCGCGATATTCCAGCCGCTTGAGGCCTTCGATCAGGAGAGGGGCGACCTCGTTCCTGCCGATAATGCCGATGATGCCGCACATGGATGTGTTACCGGTCCGTTGCGGCGGGCGATCAGCCCGCCTTCTTGCTCTTGCCTCTGGCCGCGTCCTTCGCGGCCTGCTTGCGCGCGCGGTAGGTGAGCGCCAGCCCCGGGCGCTCGACATGCTCCGCGCGGGTGACGGCCAGCGCATCCGCCGCCACGTCCTTCGCCACCACCGAACCCGCGCCGATGATCGCGCCCGCGCCCACCGTCACCGGCGCCACCAGTGCCGTGTTGGAGCCGATGAACGCGCCGGCCCCGATATCGGTGCGCGACTTGAAGTAGCCGTCGTAATTGCAGGTGATGGTGCCGGCGCCGATATTCGCTCCCGCGCCGACGCGGGAATCGCCGATATAGCTGAGATGATTGGCCTTCGCCCCCGCCTCGAGCGTGGATTCCTTGATCTCCACAAAATTGCCGATATGGACGTCGGGGCCGATATCGGCCCCGGGGCGCAGCCGCGCGAACGGACCGACGATCGCGCCGGACGCGATCCTGGCCCCGTCGATATGGCAGAAGGCGCGGATCTCGACATCGGCGGCGATGGAGACATTCGCGCCGAACACCACGTTGGGCCCGATGGTCACGTCCCGCCCGATCGCGGTGTCCCAGTTGAAATAGACGGTCGCGGGATCGGTCAGGGTCACGCCCTCGTCCATGTGGTGGGCGCGCAGCCGGCGCTGCATCGCGGCCTCCGCCTCCGCCAGGCCGGCGCGGGAATTGACCCCCATCACCTCGTCCGGATCGGCCGTTTCCACCACCGCGCAGGACCAGCCCTTCGCGCGGGCGATGGCGACGATGTCGGTCAGGTAGTATTCGCCCTTGGCGTTGCCGTTGCCGACCTCGTCCAGCAGCGCGAACAGCCGCCTGCCGTCGATGGCCATGATTCCGGCGTTGCACAGCCCGATCCCGCGCTGCGCCGCATCGGCGTCCCTGAATTCCACGATGGCGTCCAGCCCGCCGTCCTCGCCGGCGACCAGCCTGCCGTACTCCGCCGGATCGGCGGGGCGGAAGCCGAGCACCACCACGGCCGGGTCGGCGGCATCGCGCCGCGCGGCCACCATGCCCCGCATGGTCTCGATCGTCAGCAGCGGCGTGTCGCCGAACAGCACCAGCACGTCGCCGTCGAAATCGCCCAGCACCTCCCGCGCCGCCAGCACCGCGTGGCCGGTGCCCAGCGGCGGGTCCTGGATCGCGATGCGGGCGGGGGCGACATAGTCGCCGACCTCCGGCATGCCGGGAGAAACGACCACCACGGTCCTTTCGGCGCCGAGGTCGTTCAGCGCCGCCATCAGATGGCCGATCATCGGCCGGCCGGCGACCGGGTGCAGCACTTTCGGGGTGGCGGATTTCATCCGCGTGCCGAGGCCGGCGGCCAGCACCACCGCCGCAGTTCGTCCCTTAGCCATGCGTTGCCGAGGCTCCTTCCTGCCCTAGCCCCCGATTCCCCCTGGCGCGCCGCAAGACCGAAGTCGCACGACGGCAGGTGCCTTTCTGACCGGCAAGGCGCCTGCACTGGCCGACTATACCGGAAAACCGGGAATTTGCCACAATGGCGGGTGGCGGGCATACGATTTTCATCGCGTTGCGCCGCGTATTACGCATCCCGGAACGGGAGGGATGACCGACGGCGCGGCGAACCCCGCGTCAGGGCCGGGCGGCGAGGGTTTGGGGCTTGCCGGCGGCGTCGTCCAGCGTCGCGGATTTCAGATAGGCGGTCATGGAGCCGAGGGTCAGCTCGTACTGGAACCGGACCGGCAGCGGGGGCGCGTCCTCGAAGACGCGGGCGAGCCAGACCGTGGCGTACCTGGCCGCGGCCCGGCGCCGGTCCGGGTCGTCTTCCAGGCGGCGGCCGGCGATCATCTCGACCCGCAGCCGGCAGACGATGGCGGGACCGCCATAGGGCGAATAGTCGCTCGGCGCCAACGTGTCCGTGCCGACATGCTCCAGCACCAGGTCGTAGCGCCGGCGGGCGTCGAACACCTTTTCGGTGTGATCGCACCGCCCT
>WHUE01000077.1 GCA_009377375.1 Alphaproteobacteria bacterium
CGGCCGTAGATCTGCTGCAGCCGGGGGACCATCTCGTCCAGCCGGCGCGCCTCCGACGAGCGCATCAGCGCGCCGTCGACGACGTGGCGCTCGGTGACGCCGCGCATCGTGCGGAAGAAGGCGAACCCGTCCCCGTCCGTGGTGTCCGCCTGCCAGCCGCGCTCGGATTCGTCCGACAGCCCGTCGAGCCGGCGCGCGATGACGTCGGCGACCTGCCGCGCGGTGTCCGGATCGGAGAGCAGGCTCTGGTTGAAGGCGCCGAGGATGGCCGCCTGTTCCGCCACCATCGGGTTCGACAGCCGCTGCAGCAGCGGGTGCAGCATGCGCCGGGCGCGGAACGCCTCGTCCACCACGCCGCGCAGGTCGCCGCCGGCGATCTCCGCCCCGTCCTGCACGACCAGCAGGCAGTCGCGCAGCCCCTGCTCGATCAGGTAGTCCTCCATCCGCCGGTCGTCCTTGAGATAGACCTCCTCCGAGCCCTTCTTGGCGCGGTAGAGCGGCGGCTGGGCGATATAGAGATAGCCGCGCTCCACCACCTCCTGCATCTGGCGGAAGAAGAAGGTCAGCAGGAGGGTGCGGATATGGCTGCCGTCCACATCGGCGTCCGTCATGATGATGATCTTGTGGTAGCGGATCTTCTCGATATTGAACTCTTCCGGCCCGATCCCGGTGCCCAGCGCGGCGATCAGCGTGCCGATCTCGGCCGAGGACAGCATCTTGTCGAACCGCGCGCGCTCCACGTTCAGGATCTTGCCGCGGAGCGGCAGGATCGCCTGGGCCTTGCGGTCGCGGCCCTGCTTGGCCGAGCCGCCGGCGGAATCGCCCTCGACGATGAACAGCTCGCTGAGCGCGGGGTCGCGCTCCTGGCAGTCGGCGAGCTTGCCGGGCAGCGACGAGATATCGAGCGCGCCCTTGCGCCGCGTCAGGTCGCGGGCCTTGCGTGCGGCCTCGCGCGCGGCGGCGGCTTCCACCACCTTGGCGACGATGCGCTTGGCGTCCTGCGGGTGTTCCTCGAACCACTGGCCGAGCCGGTCGGAAACGATGCCCTCGACCGCCGGGCGCACCTCGGACGAGACCAGCTTTTCCTTCGTCTGGGATGAGAACTTGGGGTCGGGGACCATCACCGACAGCACGCAGGTCAGCCCCTCGCGCGCGTCGTCGCCGCTGAGCGTCACCTTCTCCTTCTTGGCGACGCCGGACGCGGCGGCGTAGGCGTTGACGGTGCGCGTCAGCGCGCCGCGGAAACCGGCCAGATGAGTGCCGCCGTCGGTCTGCGGGATCGTGTTGGTGAAGCACAGCGTGGATTCGTGGTAGCTGTCCGACCATTCGAGCGCGAGCTCGACCGATATGCCGTCCTGCTCGCCCTTCATCGCGATCGGCGGCGAGAACAGCGGCGTCTTGCCCCGGTCGAGATAACGCACGAACTCCGACACCCCGCCCTCGTAGTGCATCTCGACGTTGCGCGGCTCCACCCCGCGGGCATCGACCAGCGTCAGCTTGATGCCGGAATTCAGAAAGGCCAACTCGCGCAGCCGGTGCTCCAGCTTCGTGATGTCGAACTCGACGATGGCGAATATCTCGGGCGAGGGCAGGAACGTCACCGTGGTGCCGGAAGGGCCGTCCCAGTCGCCGACCCGCGCCAGCGGCGCCTCGGCCACGCCCTTGCGGAACCGCATGTAGAACTCGCCGCCGTCGCGGCGGATGCGCAGGTCCAGCCATTCCGACAGCGCGTTCACCACCGAGACGCCGACGCCGTGCAGCCCGCCGGAGACCTTGTAGGAATCCTGGTTGAACTTACCGCCGGCATGCAGGTGGGTCATGATGACCTCGGCGGCGGACACGCCTTCCTCGCCGTGGATCTCCACCGGGATGCCGCGCCCGTCGTCGGAAACCGACGCCGAGCCATCGCCGTTCAGCACCACGTCGACGCCGGTGCAGTAGCCGGCCAGCGCCTCGTCGATGGCGTTGTCCACCACCTCGTAGACCATGTGATGCAGGCCCGACCCGTCGTCGGTGTCGCCGATATACATGCCGGGACGCTTGCGCACCGCGTCCAGCCCGCGCAGCACCTGGATCGAATCGGCGCCGTAATCGGACTTCGGTCCCTTCGGCGGCGTGTCGGCGGGGGTCATGAAAACGCTCCTTGCAGCATCGTGCCGGTTTCGATGGACGCGCCGACGATCCGCGCGTCCTCGATGGTGAAATACGCCGCGTCATTGCCCAGCGGGGCGAACAGCGCGACATCGGTGCCGGTCATCCACGCCTGGGCGCCGAGCGCCCGGATCTCCGCGAACAGCGCCTCGCGCCGCGCCCCGTCCAGATGGGCGGCGATCTCGTCCAGCAGCAGCAGCGGCACGGACCCCGTATCGGCGGCGCGCAGCCGCGCATTGGCGAGCACGATGCTGACCAGCACCGCCTTCTGCTCGCCGGTGGAGCATTGCGCCGCGGGCAGCCCGCGGCCCAGATGGGTGACGGCCAGATCGCTGCGATGCGGGCCCGTGACGGCCCCGCCGGCGGCCCCGTCGGCGGCGCGCGAGGACGCCAGCGCGGCGCGGAAGCGATCCTCGACCTCCACCGCCGGCGCGTCGTCCAGCCAGGATTCCACCGTGCCGTCGATGGCCAGCCCGGCGGCGGGGAACGGGCCGATGCCGGCGGCGCAGGCGGGATTCAGCCGGCGCAGCAGCTCGTTGCGCGCCGCCGCGATGGCGACGCCGCGCTCGGCCATGGTGTCTTCCAGCGCCGTCGCCCAGGCCGGATCGGCGGCGCGCCGCGCCTCCGCGGCGTCTCGCAGCAGCCGTGCGCGTTCGCGGTTGGCGCGCTCGTATGCGGATATGCGCCCGGCATGGGCGGGATCGAAGGCGTAGACCAGCCGGTCGAGGAAGCGCCGCCGGCCCGAGCTGCCGTCGGTGAACAGCCGCTGCATGTCGGGGGTGAGCCACAGGGCGGCGACCCGGTCGGCCAGCGCGGACTGGCCGCGCGCGGTCTCGCCGTCGATGCGCACCGTGCGGCGCGCGGCATCCCCGGACGCCGCGCCGTCGGCGTCGAGCCCGGTGCCGATCTCGAACGCGCCCTCCCCCGCTTCCAGCCGTGCGGCGACCGCCCAGGGACGCACATGGTCCGGATCGTCGCTGGCGATGCGGCGCGAGATCTCGGTCAGCCGCGCACGGCGCAGGCCGCGCCCCGGCACCAGAAGCGACAGGGCTTCCAGCAGGTTGGTCTTGCCCGCGCCGTTGGGGCCGGTCAGCACGACCGGGCGGCCGTCGACATCGAGGCGGAGCGTCTGGTAGCAGCGGAAATCGGTCAGCCTCAGCCGCCGGACGCTGATCCGGCCAGGGGCGGGTGCGACCGCGGCGATTGGATGAGCGGTAGCCAGGATGCTGCCCCTATACGCGCATCGGCATCAGCACATAGAGGGCGCTGGCGTCGGACGAATCGCGCACCAGGGTGGGCGATGCGGCGTCGGCCAGCGCGAACTGGGCGGAATCGCCGAGGATCTGCTGGGTGATGTCGAGCAGATAGCGGGAGTTGAAGCCGATCTCCAGTTCCCCGTCGCTGTAATCGACCTCCAGCTCCTCGGTCGCCGAGCCGGCGTCGGGGCTGGTCGCCGACAGCACCAGGAGCCCGTCGTTGAGCGACAGCTTGATGGCGCGCGACTTTTCGGTGGAGATGGTGGAGACGAGGTCGACCGCGCGCTCGAACGGCTTGCGGTTGACCTCCAGCACCTTGTCGTTGCCGAGCGGGATGACCCGGTCGTAATCCGGAAAGGTGCCGTCGATCAGCTTGGACGTCAGCACGATGTCCTCGACGCCGAAGCGGATCTTCGTGTCCGACAGCGTCACCGCGACATCGCCCTCGGCCTCGTCGATCAGCTTGCGCAGCTCGTTCACCGTCTTGCGCGGCACGATCACGCCCGGCATGCCGTCGGCGCCGTCGGGCAGCGGCACTTCCATGCGCGCCAGCCGGTGGCCGTCGGTCGCCACCGCGCGCAGCACCTTTCCGCCTTCGCCCTCGGCGGCGTGCAGATAGATGCCGTTGAGGTAGTAGCGGGTCTCCTCGGTGGAGATGGCGAAGCGGGTGCGGTCGATCAGGCTGCGCAGGCTCGCAGCGGAAACCAGGAAGCTGTGCGGCATGTCGTCGTCGGACATGACGGGGAAGTCCTCGCTCGCCAGCGTGGCGAGCTTCAGATTCGACCGCCCGCAGCGCAGCACGAGCTGGCCTTCCTCCGCGCCGACGCCGATCTCGATCTGTGCCCCGTCCTCGAGCTTGCGCACGATGTCGAAAAGCGTGTGCGCCGATACCGTGGTGGAACCGGCCTGGCTGACCTCGGCGGCCACCCTCTCGACCACGGCGAGGTCCATGTCGGTGGCGGTGAGCTCCACCGCGCCGTTCTGGGCGGAAATCAGCACGTTGGCGAGAATGGGAATGGTGTTGCGTCTTTCCACGACGCTTTGCGCATGGGTCAACGACCTGAGCAACGCGCCGCGTTCGATTGTCATTTTCATGGCTTCACTGAGACGGTTCTTGTGAGACGATTCCGAAAAGATCCCGCTGGTCCTGCGCCACTCTGTGCAGTGGTTCCGGCCCCGCCGGCGGCCCCGGCGCGCCGCGCGCGAAAGGACCGTTTCCCCCCTGTCGAAACAGGCAGGACACTATACCGGGAAACCCTTGGAATCCGAAGAATTATCGTGAGTCGGGGAATAGGGACTCGGGCGCTCGCGCGCGTCGCCCGCGGCGACGCCGCAAGTGCCGAATCCCGTTCAGCTTTCCAGCATGCGGCGCAGCAGGTCGACGTCTTCGCAGAAACCGCTGTCGGCCTGGCGCAGCTCTTCGATCTTCTTCACCGCATGCATCACCGTGGTGTGATCGCGGCCGCCGAACTTGCGGCCGATCTCGGGCAGCGAGCGGGAGGTGAGCTGCTTCGACAGATACATCGCCACCTGGCGCGGCCGGGCCACGGCGCGGGCGCGCCGCGCGGAATGCATGTCGGCGATGCGGATGTTGAAATGCTCGGCGACCCGCTTCTGGATCTCCTCGATCGTCACCCGCCGGTCGTTGGCGCGCAGCAGGTCGTGCAGCACCTCCTGGCAGGTCTCCAGCGAAATCTCGCGGCCGACCAGCGTCGCATGGGCGACCACGCGGTTGAGCGCACCTTCGAGCTCGCGCACGTTGGACGTGATCCGGTGGGCGAGGAATTCCTTCACCTTGGGCGGGATCTCGGCGCTCAGCCGGTCCGCCTTGGCGTCCAGGATGCCGAGCCGCAGCTCGTAGGTCGTGGCGTGGATGTCGGCCACCAGCCCCCAGCCCAGTCGCGAACGCAGACGCTCCTCCATCTCCAGGTCCGACGGCGACTTGTCGGCGGAGATCACCACCTGGCGGTTGTTGTCCACCAGGTCGTTGAAGGTGTGGAAGAACTCCTCCTGCGTCGATTCCTTGCCGTTGATGAACTGCACGTCGTCGATCATCAGCAGGTCGACGGAGCGGAACATCTCCTTGAACGGCATGGTGTTATGGAAGCGCAGCGCGCGGACGAAGTGGTACATGAACTTTTCCGCCGACAGATACGCCACCCGGCGGCTCGGGAAGCGCTGGCGCGTATGCAGCGCGATCGCATGCATCAGATGGGTCTTGCCCAGCCCGACTCCGCCATACAGGAACAGCGGATTGAACGCGGCGCTTTCGGAATCGGCGACCCGGCGCGCGGCGGCATAGGCCAGCTCGTTCGGCTTGCCGACGACGAAGTTGTCAAAGGTGAAGCGCGGGTCCAGCGGCGCGCTGATATCGGCGAGACTGTCGCAGCCGCTGCCGCTGCCGTTCACCGGCGGCCTCGCCCGTGGAAGCTCCGATGGCGGCGCGGCGGCCGGCGCTTCCGCCGGCGCCGCGCCCGTCTCGCGGATGATCGGCTTCTGCGACGCCGCCTGGACGAAGACGGAGATCTCGTCGACGGAGTCGTTTTCCTGCTGCCACAGCTCGCGCAGCCGGTCGCCGTAATGGCTCAAGACCCAGTCGCGCATGAAGCGCGTCGGCACCGCGATGCTCACCTTGGCATCCGCGACCGACGTTAGGGTCAGCGGCTTCAGCCAGCTGCGATAGGCGGCATCGCCGACCTCAGAACGAAGGATGCCGCGAACCCGGGCCCATTGTGCATTGATCTTCGGATCTTGCCTCGATAACGCCATGCCGTTTCTTTTTCCCGGCGGCGGTCGGCCCACCCTGGCCGACGGCCCCAATACATTCCCCATCGCGAAACCTGAAAAGCGTTTCGCACCCGACGCCACTTGAAGAATTCCTACTCTCCCGCCGCGCCCCTGCGCCAACGGAACCGCCCCGCACGATTTTACGACAGAGGACCGCGCAATTGACAAAACAGGGCCGCGCCCGAAAACCGGTAAACAGTTTTACTTGGCCGGGCTAACCCTCTGCTAATATTAAAAAAGTAAATCGCTCTTTTTTATTTGAAATTACTCTCACCAGAGCGACCCTGCGAGAAGCAATCTACCCGCGCCAAAATGCGATGGCAACTGGTTAGAAGAGCCATTTTCCAAAAAAATGGGCTTGACATCGAGGCCACTGGTTAATGTTCGCGCCGTATCAAAGGGTTGTCTCAAAACTGTAAAACTCTGCGTGAATGGCACGGAAATTACCATGCGATGCGTCGGGTTTTGCAGCCGGCCCGGAGGCGGTTTCGGCAGGCCGTGCGGCGACATGCGGGCACGCGAAAACGCCGCGCGGACACAGGCCCGCGCGGCGCATCGATCTCGTCAGCCTGTCAGGAAAGCGCCTTGACGCGCGCGGAGAGCCTGGAGACCTTGCGTGCCGCCGTGTTGCGGTGCAGCAGGCCCTTGGTCACGCCGCGCATGATCTCCGGCTCCGCCTGATGGAGCGCTTCGCGCGCCGCGGCGGCGTCGCCGCTGCTGACCGCAACCTCGACCTTCTTCACGAAGGAACGGATGCGGCTGATCCGGTTGCGGTTGACGGTGGTGCGTCGCTCGATCTGGCGAACGCGCTTCTTCGCCGAAGGGGTATTGGCCATGCGTATAAACCTGTAATTCGCCTGAGTGCGAACGGGTGCCGGTTTTTAATGCCCAAACCGGGCCCCGTCAAGGAAATCCGGGGCCGGTCGACCCGGCGCCGCGCTCAGCCCTTGCCGTATTCCGGCTTGCGCTTCTCCACGAAGGCGGCCATGCCCTCGCGCTGGTCGGGCGTGCCGAAGCAGGACTGGAACAGCCGGCGCTCGTAGCGCACCCCTTCCGCAAGCGTGGTCTCATACGCCCGGTTCACCGCGTCCTTGATCATCATGACCGCGGGGCGCGACATGCCGGCGATCGTCTGTGCGGTCTTCACGGCGTCGTCCACCAGCGTGTCCGCCGGCACCACACGGCTGACCAGCCCGGCGCGCTCGGCTTCCTCCGCGCCCATCATGCGCCCGGTGAGGCACATCTCCATCGCCTTGGACTTGCCGACCGCCCGGGTCAGGCGCTGGCTGCCCCCCGCGCCCGGGGTGACGCCGATCCTGACCTCGGGCTGCCCGAACTGCGCGGTTTCGGCCGCGATGATGACGTCGCACATCATCGCCACCTCGCAGCCGCCGCCGAGCGCGAACCCGGCCACCGCGGCGATCACCGGCTTGCGGCACTGGGCGACGCGCTCCCACCCGTCGGTGATGAAGTCGTCGACATAGGTGCCGGGCCAGCTGCGGTCCTGCATCTCCTTGATGTCGGCGCCCGCGGCGAAGGCCTTCTCGCTGCCGGTGATCACGATGGCGCCGATGGCGCCGTCCGCCTCGAAATCGTCCAGCGCGGCGCCGAGCTCGGCGATCAGGGCGTCGCACAGCGCGTTCAGCGCCTTCGGCCGGTTGAGCGTGACCAGCCCCACATTGCCGCGGGTTTCCACCAGGATATGTTGGTAAGCCATGTCTTCGGTATCGTCCTTACAGTTGCGAGGCCCGGCCCGCGCCGTCAGCCGGGCGAGAGGGAGAAGCGGACGGTGAGCTGTCCGCCCTTGCGGGCGAAATCGAGCATGAGGCGCTCGTCCTCGCGCGCGAAACGGCGGGGTCCGGCGGCGCGCCAGCCGAGCTGGGGCAGCGTCCTGAGGTAAAACGCCAGCACCGCGTCCGGGCTCACCCGTCCGGACGCGGCGACCTCCGCGATCCGGCCCGCCGGCTTGTCGAACGCCACCGCGCTGCCCGGCAGCTCGGCGAGTCCCGGCATGACCGGCAGATCCTCGATGTTGGAGAAGAATCCGCCCGCCCGCGCCGCCGTCGGCGCCGCCAGGGCCGCGAAAGCCAGGAGCAGGGCCGCGATCAGCGCGATCGGGGGACGGGTTTTTGCCATGCGGAAACCTACCTCAGCGCTGGCAGCGCGAACAGTAGAAAGTCGACCGGCCGGACTGGACCAGCCGCGACACGGTGCCGCCGCACCCCTCGTCGCGGCAGGGATCGCCCTCGCGCCCGTAGACCCGCCAGCTGAACTGGAAATAGCCGAGCCCCCCGGTTGCGGTGACGTAGTCGCGCAGACTGGAGCCGCCGGCGGCGATGGCGTCGTCCAGCACCCCGTGAATGGCGGTCGCGAGCCGGTCGGCCCGCAGCCCCTGCACCGTCAGCGCGCTGCGGCGCGGCGACAGGCCGGCGACGTGGAGCGCCTCGCAGACATAGATGTTGCCGAGCCCGGCGACGACGCGCTGGTCGAGCAGCGCCGCCTTGATCGGGGTCCGCTTGCCCGCCAGCCGCACGCCCAGCGCCGCGCCGTCGAAGGCGGCGTCCAGCGGCTCCGGCCCGAGATGGCGCAGCAGGGGATGGTCTTCCAGCGCGGCCACGGTCGTCAGATCCATCAGCCCGAAGCGGCGCGGATCGGAAAACCCGATCCGGGCGCCGTCACCGGTGAAGAACACGATATGCTCGTGGCGGGCCTCCTCCACTGGCGCGTTGGCGCCGCGCGGCGAGACCACCATGCGCCCCGACATGCCCAGATGCGCCAGCAGCACGCCGCCGTCGTCGAGCCGGAAGAGCAGGTATTTCGCCCGCCGGTCGATGGCCACGACCGCCCGCCCCTCCAGCCGGGCGGCGAAGTCAGCGGGCAACGGGCGGCGCAGATCGCCGCGGCGCACCTCGACGCGCGAAAGCGTCCGGCCCGCCATCACGGCGGCCAGCCCCCTGCGCACCGTTTCGACCTCGGGCAGTTCCGGCATGACGGCGGAAGCTAGCGCATTCCGCGCCGGCGGGGAATCGCCCTGCCGCGGCCGGCTTCCCCGCTGGCGCCGGAAATGGGCGTGGGGTATTGTCCCGCCCATGGCTGGAACGTCTCGCGAACAGCAGGAACCCGGCGCGCGCCGGGCCGATTTCGGCTTCCGCCGCGTGCCGGCGGAGGAGCACCCGTCGCTGGTGCGCGGCGTGTTCGATTCGGTGGCCGGGCGCTACGACCTGATGAACGACCTGATGTCGGGCGGGCTGCACCGGCTGTGGAAGCAGGCGCTGATCGACTGGCTCGCGCCCCGGGACGGGCTGGTCCTCGCCGACATCGCCGCCGGCACCGGCGACATCGCCATCCGCGCGCTGGAGCGGGTGACGCGGCGGGGCGGCGCGGCCGAGGCCATACTGTGCGACCCCAACGAATCCATGCTGCGCATCGCCCGCGACCGCTGCATCGACGCCGGCATGGTGCGCGGGCCGCGGATCGTCTGCTGCGCCGCCGAGGCGCTGGCGCTGCCCGACCGCGTCGCCGGGGCCTGCACGATCTCGTTCGGGCTGCGCAACGCCACCGACCGCCCGGCGGCGCTGGCGGAGATGCGGCGCATCCTCGCCCCCGGCGGGCATTTCCTGTGCCTGGAGTTCAGCCCCGCCGTGCTGCCGGCGCTCGCCCCGCTCTACGACGCCTATTCCTACAACGTGCTGCCCTGGCTGGGCGAGCACGTGGCGGACGACCGCGACTCATACCGATACCTCGCCGAATCCATCCGCCGCTTCCCCGCGCCCGGCGCGCTGGCCGGCGAGATGCGCGAGGCGGGGTTCGGCAACGTGCACTGGCGCGCCATGTCCGCCGGCATCGTCGCGCTGCATTCCGGCTGGCGCACCTGATGAGGCGGGTGCGGCCGGGCGAGGGAGCGGTCCGGCGCGGACCGGCGGGACGCCGATGATCAGGGCGATGCGCAATATCGGCCGGGTCCGCGCGATCCTGCGGACGCTGGCGCGGTACGACGCGCTGTTCCTGGCGGAGCGCGCCGGCATTCCGCCGCGGCTGGTGCGGCTGGCGACCCGGCTGTCCGGCGGCGGGCGGTCGCTGGCGGACATGGCGGAACGGCGCCCGGGCGAGCGGCTGGCCGCGGCGCTGCAGGCCCTGGGGCCGAGCTTCATCAAGCTGGGCCAGGCGCTCAGCGTGCGCTCCGACCTGGTCGGCGAGGACATCGCCGCCGACCTGTCGACGCTGCAGGACAGCCTGCCCCCCTTCCCCGGCGAGCAGGCCCGCGCGGCGATCGAGGCGGAGTTCGGCCGCCCCGCCGAAGCCCTGTTCGAGAGCTTCGACGACGAGGCGGTGGCCGCCGCCTCCATCGCCCAGGTGCATTTCGCCGTCACCACGGAGGGCGGGCCGGTGGCGGTCAAGGTGCTGCGTCCCGGCATCGAGGCGGCCTTCGCCCGCGACCTGGACCTGATGGACTGGCTGGCGGGGCTGGCCGAGCGGCATCTGCCCGCCTGCCGCCGGCTGCATCCGGTCGAGTCCGTGCGCACCTTCGCCGAGGCGGTGGCAGTGGAGATGGATCTGCGGCTGGAAGCCGCGGCCGGCGACGAGCTGGCGGAGAATTTCCGGGACGACCCGGTGTTCCGCGTGCCCCGGATGGACTGGCTGCGCACCGGCCGCCGCGTGCTGACGCTCCAGCGCATCGGGACGACGCCGATCGACGAGGCGGACGCGCTGACCCGCGCCGGATTCCAGCCGGACGAGATCGTCGCCCAGATGGCGCGCATCTTCTTCCTGCAGGTGTTCCGCGACGGGTTCTTCCACGGCGATCTGCATCCCGGCAACCTGTCGGTGGCCGACGACGGCACGATCTGGGCGGTCGATTTCGGCATCATGGGGCGCATCGACAGGGCGACCCGGTACTATCTGGCGGAGATGCTGGCCGGGTTCCTCAACGGCGACTATCTCGGCGTCGCCGACGTGCATATCCGCGCCGGCTACGTGCCCGCCCACCGGTCGCGCGAGGATTTCGCCCAGGCCGCCCGCGCCATCGCCGAGCCGATCTTCGGCCTGCCGATGCGCGATATCTCGCTGGCCCGGCTGCTGGCCCAGCTCTTCGCCGTCACCGACCGGTTCGAGATGGAGGCCCAGCCCCAGCTTCTGCTGCTGCAGAAGACCATGCTGGTGGCCGAAGGGGTGGGGCGGACGCTCAGCCCCGACACCAACATGTGGGAGCTGGCCCGCCCGCTGATCGAGGGCTGGGTGGCCGAGAACATGACCGCCGAGGCCCGCGCGGCGGAAGCCATCGGCGACGGGGTGCGGGTCATCGAGCGGCTGCCGGCGCTGGTCGCCGAGATGGGCGAGTCGGTCGGGCGGCTGGCGCGGGAAGGGGTGCGGCTGCATCCCGATTCGGTGCGCGCGCTTGCCGGCGGGGGGCGCCGGCGGAGGCGCTGGCCGCTCTGGGCCGGCGCCGCCGTCGTCGCCACGCTGGCGCTCGCCGCGCTGTAGGGAAAGGAGGCAGGACATGGAGATCCGCAGGCTGGATGCCCCGTTCGGGGTGGAGATCCTGGGTGTGGACCTGTCCCGCGCCCCGGATGCGGAGACCGTGGCCGCGATCAACGCCGCCTTCGTCGACAACGTCGTCGCCGTGTTCCGCGACCAGCATTTTCCCGTGCCGGACGACTTCCTCGCCGCCGCGCGCATGCTCGGCGAGCCGATGCCGCCGGTCACCGCCACCTACCGCCTGCCCGGCTACGAGGTCATCGAGGAGCTGGTCAACAGCGCCACCGACAGGCGTACCGGCGAGACGGCGCCGCTGATGCGGGGCGGGTCGTGGCACACGGATCATTCCAACCTCGCCCGCCCGCCCAAGGCGACCACGCTCCATGCCATCGACCTGCCGCCATCGGGCGGCGGCAACACCGAGTTCATCAGCATGGTCATGGCGTACGAAGCGCTGGACGCGGCGACGAAGGAGACCCTGCGCGGCCGCCGCGCGTTCCAGGCCTACCTGTCCCGCCGCGCGCCGCGCAAGCTGCTGACCCGCACCGAGGCCGAGCGCGAGGGCAGCGAGGGGACGTGGCAGCCGATGGTGCGCCGGCATCCGGAAACCGGGCGGGACGCGCTCTATCTCAACCCCATGCGCTGCGACGCGGTCGAGGGCATGGGCGAGGCCGAGGGCGACGCGCTGCTGGATGCGCTCTACGCCCATTGCGACAACCCGGCTTTCCGCTACAGCCACATCTGGCGGCCGGGCGACATGCTGATCTGGGACAACCGCGCCGCGCTGCACCAGGCCACCCCGGTCCGCGTCGCCGCCGAGCGCCGCTACATGCACCGCATCATGCTCCGCGGCGAGGTCCCCGCGATGGCGGATTGACCGCGCCCGGTTCAGACCGAACATGAAGAATGTTCCACGTGGAACGTCTTTAGAATGATTCTTGTCCCCCGGGGACAGAAACCGGAGCGAAAACCGAGAGAGGAAAGGGCATGCCGATGGAACAGCGCGTCAGCCTGATCACGCTGGGGGTTTCGAACCTCGCCCGCGCGACCGCGTTCTACGAGGCGCTGGGATGGAAGCGCGGGCTGCTGGGGGCGGAGGGCGTCTCGTTCTTCCAGACCGGCGGCATGATCCTCGGCCTCTGGCCGCGCGAGGAACTGGTAAAGGACGCCCGCATCGGCGCGGCCGAAGCCGCTGCCCCGCCGGGCGTCGGCGTGGCGCTGGCCTATAACGCGCGCAGCCGCGAGGAGGTGGACGCGGTGCTGGCCGAGGCGGAGGCCGCCGGCGCGACCCTCCCCCGCCCGGCGGAGGACACATCCTGGAGCGGCTATACCGGCTATTTCCGCGACACCGAGGGGTTCCTCTGGGAAATCGCCTGGAACCCCGGCTTCGCCATCGCCGAGGACGGCAGCGTGATGCTGCCGGATCAGGGACAGAACGTCCCCGAAACCTGAAACGCAGAGCGTTCGCCGGGACGAGTCCGCCCGGTTTCGGCGACGGCGCGCGGCGAGGGCCCGTCGCCGGGCACGGGAACAAAACGGCGTGTCGTCCGTTATGGGGACGTTCCCGCCGAGTATTTCATGGACTGGTATGTCGTTCTTCTCGCCTGCCTGGGGCTGCTGATCCTGGCGGTGGCCTGGCTGCCGGCCTATCTGCGCCGGCTGCCGCTGTCGCTGCCGATCATCTGCGTGGGGTTCGGCTATGCGCTGTTCTCGGCCCCCGGGGCCGGGGCCGGGCCGGACCTGCTCGACCACCCGCATCTGACCGAGCGGCTGACGGAACTGGTCGTGATCGTGTCGCTGATGGGCGCCGGGCTGCGGCTGAACCGCGATGTCGGCCGGCGGCGCTGGATGACCGCATGGCGGCTGCTGGCGGTCACCATGCCGCTGACGATCGTCGCCGTCGCGCTGCTCGGCTGGTGGGCGCTGGGCCTCGCCCCGGCCACGGCGATGCTGCTGGGCGCGGTACTGGCGCCGACCGATCCGGTGCTGGCCTCCGAGGTGCAGGTCGGCCCGCCCGACGAAGCGGACGAGGACGAGGTGCGGTTCGGCCTGACGTCCGAATCCGGTCTGAACGACGGGCTCGCCTTCCCCTTCGTCAACCTCGCCATCGCCATGGCGGCGTCCGGCGCGGCGCCGGGCATGTGGACGCTGGAATGGCTGGCGGTGGACGTGGCGTGGAAGACCGCGGCCGGGATCGCCGTCGGCGCGCTGGCCGGACAGGGGCTGAGCTGGGCGATCTTCCGCTGGATCGACGAGGCGGGAGACAGCCTCGTCGCGCTTGGCATCACCTTTCTCGCCTACGGGCTGGCGGAGCTGGCGCAGGGTTACGGGTTCCTCGCCGTCTTCGTCGCGGCGCTGACGCTGCGGCGCTGGGAGCGCACGCATCACTATCGCGCGGAGCTGCACGTCTTCGCGGAGCAGGTGGAGCGGATGCTGATGATGGTGCTGCTGGTGGTATTCGGGGGCGCCGTCGCCGGCGGGCTGCTCGCGCCGCTCACATGGCCGGGCGCGCTGGTCGGGCTCGCCCTTCTGCTGGTGCTGCGCCCGGCGGCGGGGCTGGCGGGGCTGGCGGGATCGGGCCGGCCGCTGAGGGAGCGGCTGGCGATCAGCTTCTTCGGCATCCGCGGGGTGGGCTCGGTCTACTACCTGTCCCACGCCTTCAACCAGGGAAAGTTCGAGGCGGAGGCGGACGCCCTGTTCGCGCTGGTCGGCTTCATCGTTCTGGTCTCGATCCTGCTGCACGGCATGACCGCCGCGCCGGTCATGCGGCACCTGGCCGCCATCCGGCGCCGCGGCTGAGCCCGCTTGCCGCGATCCCCCGAAAACACTAGCTTATGCCGCGTCACCGGAACGGACCGGAAACATGCTTCACGGAAAACGCATCCTGCTGGTCATCGGCGGCGGCATCGCCGCCTACAAGTGCCTGGAGTTGATCCGGCGCCTGCGCGAACGCGGCGCGGACGTGCGCTGCGTGATGACCGCATCGGCCAAGCAGTTCGTCACGCCGCTTTCCGTCTCCGCCCTGTCGGGCGACCGGGTCTATGACGACCAGTTCTCGCTGACCGACGAGCACGAGATGGGGCATATCCAGCTTTCGCGCAGCGCCGATCTGGTGGTCGTCGCCCCGGCGACGGCGAACCTGCTGGCGCGCATGGCGCAGGGGATCGCGGACGAACTGGCGACCACCGTGCTGCTGGCGACCGACAAGGACGTAATGGCCGCCCCGGCGATGAACGTCCGCATGTGGGAGCATCCCGCCACCCGCGCCAATGCGGAGACGCTGCGCGCGCGCGGCGTCCGCCTGGTCGGGCCGGATGACGGCGACATGGCCTGCGGCGAGTACGGGCCGGGCCGCATGGCCGAACCCGATGCCATCGCCGCCGCCATCGAGGCGTATTTCGGCGCGCACGCCCCGCTGTCGGGACGGCGCGCGCTGGTCACCAGCGGCCCGACGCACGAGGCGGTCGATCCCGTGCGCTACATCGCCAACCGGTCCTCCGGCAAGCAGGGCCACGCCATCGCCGCCGCCATCGCCCGGCTGGGGGCGCGGACCACGCTGGTCACCGGGCCGACGCACGAGCCCGACCCCGCCGGGGTGACGGTGGTGCGGATCGAATCGGCGCGCGAGATGCTGGCCGCCTGCCGCGCCGCGCTGCCGGCCGATATCGCCGTCTGCGCCGCCGCCGTGTCCGACTGGCGGCCCGCCGCCGCCGACGCCAAGATCAAGAAGAACGGCGCGCCGCCGTCCCTGGCGCTGACCGAGAACCCGGACATCCTGAAGACCCTGTCGGAGGCCGGCAACGCGCGACCGCGCCTGGTGATCGGCTTCGCCGCCGAGACCGGGGACGTCGTGGCAAAGGCGGGGCCGAAGCGCGCCGCCAAGGGCTGCGACTGGATCGTCGCCAACGACGTCTCCCCCGGCACCGGCACGTTCGGCGGCGACGACAACACCGTCCATTTGCTGACCGCCGAGGGCATCGAGGACTGGCCGCGCCTGACCAAGGCGCAGGTCGCGGACCGGCTGGCAGCGCGCATCGCCGCCGCGCTGGGGCCGGCGGAATAATCCACAGCGCCGTCCACAGGCTGTGCACAGGGTCTTACAGGTTCGATCCACGGCGAATTGGCCGGCATGCGACATCGGCGCCTGATCCGGCGCGGCTTTCATGCGATCCTGCGCCGCGCAACAGCCAGCAGGATTTGCCCGTGCCCCGGACCGCCGCCACGCTCGATGCCGCCCCGCGCCCGATTGAGGCCGTGCGCCTCACGATCAAGCGGCTGGCGCATAACGCCGACCTGCCGCTGCCGGCCTACGAGACCGCGCAGGCGGCGGGGATGGACCTGCCGGCCGCGGTGGACGGGGAGCTGACGATTCAGCCCGGCCGCCGGGCGCTGGTGCCGACCGGGCTCGCCATCGCGCTGCCGCCGGGATACGAGGCGCAGATCCGTCCGCGCTCCGGCCTGGCGGCGCGGGACGGGGTGACGGTGCTGAACACGCCCGGCACGGTGGACGCGGATTACCGGGGCGAGGTGAAGGTGATCCTGATCAACCTCGGCGACGCGCCGTTCACCGTGACCCGCGGCATGCGCATCGCCCAGATGGTGATCGCACCGGTGGTGCAGGCGGCGGTGACGGAGGCCGACACCCTGCCCGAGACCCCGCGCGGCGCCGGCGGGTTCGGCTCCACCGGGCGCGGCTGAGCGGGGCGGCCGCCGTCATATTCCCTTTCCGCCCCCTTGGGGGGAGAGGGTCAGGGAGAGGTGGGGCTGTCTCCACTGCCTCGCTATTCCCCACCTCACCCGCGCGCGAGCGCGCCACCCTCTCCGCCCCCAGGGGGCGGAGAGGGTCGAGCAGCGTGGGCCGCGTTTGCCGCAACGGCGCGAACGTTATAAATCACGTCTATCGTTCACCTTTCCGCACCGGGCGGGACCAGCGGGACACGGGCATATGGATTTCACCGACGACCAGCTTCAGCGCTACGCGCGGCACATCATCCTGCCCCGGAGGTCGGCGGCGTCGGGCAGGAGAAGCTGCTGGGCGCGCGCGTCCTGGTCGTCGGCGCGGGCGGGCTGGGCGCGCCGCTGCTGCTGTACCTGGCCGCCGCCGGCATCGGCACGATCGGGGTGGTGGACGACGACGTGGTGGACCTGTCCAACCTGCAGCGGCAGGTGATCCACGGCACCGACCGGGTGGGCACGCCCAAGGTCGAGAGCGCGCGCGAGGCCATCGCCCGGGTCAACCCCGAGGTGCGGCTGGCGGCGCACCGGGTGCGGCTGACGGCGGAGAACGCCTTCGCGCTGCTGGCGGAATACGACATCGTCGCCGACGGGTCCGACAATTTCGCCACCCGGTTCCTGGTCAACGACGCCTGCCACCTGGCGGGAAAGACGCTGGTTTCCGCCGCGATCCTGCGGTTCGAGGGCCAGATCGCGACCTTCAAGTCGCATCTGGGGGCGGCGTACCCGTGCTATCGCTGCCTCTATCGCGACGCGCCGCCGCCGGGGCTGATCCCGAGCTGTTCCGAAGGCGGCGTGCTGGGCGCGCTGGCCGGGGTGCTGGGCTCCATGCAGGCGGTCGAGGTGCTGAAGGAGGCAATGGGGATCGGCGAAAGCATGGCCGGGCAGCTGATGATCTACGACGCGCTGGACGCGACCATGCGCAAGATCCGCCTGCCGCGCGATCCCGCCTGCCCGCTCTGCGGCGACAGCCCCACCATAGTCGATCTTTCGCCGCACCGGGCGGTCGCGGCCGATGCCGGCTGACCGGCTCTGCCTGATCGCGCTGGCGGCCGATTACGACCGGGTGCACTACGCGCTGTCGATGGCGAGCTGCGCCGCCGCGGTGGGACGGCCGGTCACGCTGTTCTTCACCATGGGCGCGCTGCGCGCGCTGGAGAGGGACGCCGGCGGCGCGCCGGGCTGGACGCGGCTCGCCCCCGCGCCGAACGGACAGTCGGCGGCGGAGCGGGACGGCGCCCATGAAGCGGCCGGGATCGCCACCTTCGAGGAGCTGCTGGCCGCCTGCGTCGAGCTGGAGGTCGCGATCATGGTCTGCGAGATGGGGCTGAAGGCCGAGGGGCTGACGCGCGATGCCCTGCGCGCCGACGTGCCCCTCGCCGAGGGCGGGCTGGTCACGCTCTACGCCGAGGCGAAGGACGGCGGGCAGATCGTGGTGGTCTGAGCCACCAGGGCAGCGCGCACCGCGAGGCGGATAGACCCCCCACCCCGGCCCTCCCCCGCACGGCGGGAGGGAGCCAACGGAGTCCCGCCGCTACACGTCGAGCCCCGGCATCACCCGGTCGGGCGGGGCATGGCCGTCGGTGAAGGACTTGATGTTGGCGATGACCTTTTCGCCCATGGCGATGCGGCCCTCGATGGTGGCGGAGCCGAGATGCGGGGCCAGCACCACGTTTTCCAGGCCCATAAGCGCTTCGCTGATCCCGGGCTCCGCCTCGTAGACGTCGAGCCCGGCCCCGGCGACGGTTCCCGCCGCCAGCCGTTCGGCCAGCGCCGCCTCGTCGATGATGCCGCCGCGGGCGGTGTTCACGATTACGGCGTGCGGCGGCAGCAGGTCGAGCCGTCGGGCGTCGAGCAGGTGGAAGGTTTCCGGAGTCTGCGGGCAGTTGACCGAGACGAAGTCCATATGCGCCAGCATCTGGTCGAGGTCTTCCCAGTAGCTGGCTTCCAGCGCGGCCTCGGTCTCGTCGTCGAGCCGGCGGCGGTTGTGATAGTGGATCGCCATCTCGAAGCCGCGGGCGCGCCGCGCCACCGCCTGGCCGATGCGCCCCATGCCGATGATGCCGAGTCGCTTGCCGGTCACGCGCCGGCCCATCATGAAGGTCGGCGACCAGCCGCCCCATTTGCCGCCGCGCGCCAGCCGCTCGCCCTCGCCCAGGCGGCGCGGCACGGCGAGCAGCAGCGCGATCGTGAGATCGGCGGTGTCGTCGGTCAGCACGCCCGGAGTATTGGTCACCGCGATGTGGCGCGCGGCCGCGGCGGCGAGATCGATGTGGTTGACGCCGACGCCGAAATTGGCGATCAGCCGCACGGTGTCCGGCAGGGCGCGAACCAGCGCGGCGTCGATCGAATCGGTGACGGTGGGCACCAGCGCGTCGGCGCCGTCGCAGGCGGCGAGGATGGAGGCGGGCGTCATCGGCGCGTCCGTCCCGTTCAGCCGCGCCTGGAACAGCTCCATCATGCGCGTCTCGACGGGCGCCGGCAGCTTGCGCGTGACCGCGACGACGGGTTTGGGTCGGTGTCCGTTCACTGGAGCGGCCTGCGATTTTCTGTCCCTGTTCAGGGGCATCTTGCCGGGCGGCGGTGGAGCCGTCCAGTATGGGCGCCTATAATAGGGGGCAGAAGAAGAACCGGAGACGGATGACACCGCGTTCCCCCTTGCATGGTCTGGGCGCCGCCGCGCTGGCGGCGCTTGTCGCGATGGCGGCGCTGGCACCGGCGACGGCGGCCAAGACCGGGTTGCCGCTGCCGCGATTCGCGTCGCTGCGCGCCGGCGAGGTCCATGTGCGCACCGGTCCGGGCGAGCGCTATCCGATCGACTGGGTCTTCGTCTACCGCAACATGCCGGTGGAGATCGTCGCCGAGTTCGACACGTGGCGGAAGATCCGCGACTGGCAGGGCGCGGAGGGCTGGGTGCATCAGGCGATGCTGTCCGGCCGGCGCATGGTGATCGTGCAGGGCGGCCTCCAGCCGATGCGGCGCGCCCCCGCGGCAGACGCGCCCATGGTCGCGCAGGTGGAGCCGAAGGTGCTGGGCCGGCTGCTCGAATGCGCCGGCGCCTGGTGCCGGGTGCAGGTCGCCGGCTTCACCGGCTGGATGCGGCGCCGCCAGTTCTGGGGCGTCTACGACACGGAAGAGATCGAGTAGCGCGGCGCGGGCCGGACAGCGATCGGGCGGAGAGCCCCGTCAGTCGAAATCTTCGGCGAGCGCGGCGCGGACCTCTTCGGGCATGATCGCCATGTGGCGATAGCCGGGATGGCCGATGGCGACGGTCACCTCGGCGCCGGGCTCGGAGAACGCCGCCTTCTGTCCGGCGGTGAACGGAAAGTGCAGGAACTGCACGGACGACGCCTTGCCGGAAGCGGTGGTGCGGTCGATGTCGGTTTCGGCGACGCCCTTGACGACGTGGCCTGCGAAGGACAGCGTCACCGTTTCCTCGAACCCGCCGAGCTTCGACAGCACCTGGTGGCGGCGGTCCTCGTCGCCGATCTCCACCATCAGCGTGGCGGTCAGCTCCGCCCCCTTGGGGATCAGCGGGTTGTAGGCGGCCAGCTCGTCCTTCAGCTGCGCCTCGCCGCCGCGCTCGATCCACAGCATCTCGTGGATCTGGTACCACATGGTGTCGTAACTCTCGAAATAGAGCGTGGCGTCGGGGCCGATATGGACGCGGCGGTTCTTCTTCAGCGCGGCGAGCTTCCGGGCATGATCGCGGCGGATCCTGCCGTACTCCTCCATCGGCATGATGTCGTGTTGCGTGATCTCGTGCTTCATCGGTTCGCTCATCTCGGCATGTGGGTTCAGAGTCCGTAGGCGCGGGCCAGCAGCTCGATCGGATGCGGCGCGACCGTGGGCGGCGCGATCTCCGCCCCGTCGGCGGCGAGACGTTCCATGCCCTGGACGATATGGGCGCCGGCCAGCGGGCATTCGGAAACCACGTGGGCCGGCAGCTTCTCCAGCGCCTGGCGCGCCACCGGGCGGCCGACCTTCAGCGCGGTCTCGAAATTTTCCTTCATGATGCCCCACGAACCGCCGTGGCCGGAGCAGCGCTCGATCACGCCGACCCGCGTATTGGGGATGAGGCGCAGCATCTCCGCCGCCTTCGGCCCCATGTTCTGCGCCCGGGCGTGACAGGCGAGGTGCAGCGAGACGGCGCCGTCCAGCGGCTTCAGCCCGTCGGCCAGGCCCTCCGTCTTCGCGATGCCGACGACGTATTCGCTGATGTCGCGGGTCGCGCCGGAGAGCAGCATAACGTCCTCGTCCTCGGGCAGGATCAGCGGCCATTCGAATTTCAGCATCAGCGCGCAGGACGGCACCAGGGCGACGACGTCGTAGCCCTTCCCGATCCAGGGCTTCATCTCGGCGGCCACGGCCTTCGCGTTTTCCGCCACGGCCTCCAGGTCGCCGTGCTCCAGCTTGGGCATGCCGCAGCAGCGCGGGTAGACCACCTCGGTCTCGACCCCGTTGCGGGCGAGCACCGCCTGCGCCGCCTCGCCGATGGCGGGGTTGTTGTAGTTGACGAAGCAGGTGGCGTAGAGCACCGCCTTGCGCCCGTGCGCCGGCGCCGCGGCGTTCACCGCGGGCGGCGCGGATTTCGCGCGGGCGGTGAAGGTCTTGCCGTGGAATTTCGGCAGCGCGGCCCTGGCGTCGATGCCGGCGACGGCCTGCATCGCGGGGCGGGTGAGCGGGTTGCCCACCGCCGTCGCCCAGTTGGCGAGCCCGGCGACGGGCGCGGCGAGCCTGCCGTTGCGATCGGTTTCGGAGACCTGCTTTTCGACGAAGCCGACGGCGCCGTTGCGCTTTT
>WHUE01000078.1 GCA_009377375.1 Alphaproteobacteria bacterium
CCGATGGAGATGCAGAAATCCGGCCGCATCGCGCGCAGCTTTTCGCCGATGCCGCCGAGCAGGTCCTTGACCCGCCCCACCTGCGCCTTGTCCTCGCTGTCCGGCAGGGTCCAGAGCTGCGGCGCGTGCGCCGTGCATACCCCGCCGATAACGCCCGCTTCGTTCATTGCCGCCTCGACTTTTCCACAGGATTGCATATTGGCCCCGGCAATAGCGACGGCACAAGGGTCCGCGGCGGTGGTCCGGGCCGATATTTGCGTTATGATAGGGCTTCGGATCGGAAAAGGACGGAGGCGGCATCGCCATGGCAGGCAGCGTCAACAAGGTCATTCTCGTCGGCAATCTCGGCCGCGACCCCGAGGTGCGCCACACCCAGGACGGCCAGCCCATCGTCAACATGTCGGTGGCGACGTCGGAGCAGTGGCGGGACCGCGCCAGCGGCGAACGGCGCGAGCGCACCGAATGGCACCGCGTGGTTATCTTCAACGAGAAGCTGGGCGAGGTGGCGCAGAAATACCTGCGCAAAGGCTCCAAGATCTATCTCGAGGGCCAGCTCCAGACCCGCAAATGGCAGGACCAGTCGGGGCAGGAAAAGTACACGACGGAGGTCGTGCTCCAGCGTTTCCGCGGTGAATTGACCATGCTGGATACACGTGGCGGCGAGGCCGGCGGCGATTACGGCGGGGCCTCGGGTGGCGCGGGCGGCGACTATGGCGGCGCTCCGGATTACGGCGACCAGGGCGGCAGAAGCGGCGGCGGCGCCCCGGCCCCGGCCGGCGCCGATCTGGACGACGAAATCCCGTTCTGACGGAGACGCGGAACGGCGGATTTCCAGCGTTTTTCATGCAACCGGCGCCGGCGTCGATCGGTCCCGGCGCGGTTGTCCGAATCCCCCCGGTTTGGTACTATTCCCGGACTGCTGAACGCCCGCTGTTCCGAGCGGGCGTTCGTCCTTGAAAATGAGATTTCCGGCCGGTTGATTTGACCACCGACCCACTACCGCCAGCCTACGACGTAACGCCGGTTTCGATCGAGGAGGAGATGAAATCCTCCTACCTCGATTACGCCATGAGCGTGATCGTCAGCCGTGCGCTGCCCGACGTGCGCGACGGGCTGAAGCCCGTGCATCGCCGTATCCTCTTCGCGATGAAGGAGGAGGGGTACGACTGGAACCGGCCGTACCGCAAATCCGCGCGCGTCGTCGGCGACGTGATGGGCAAGTACCACCCGCACGGCGACATGGCGATCTACGACGCCATGGTGCGCATGGCGCAGGATTTCTCCATGCGCCTGACGCTGGTCGACGGGCAGGGCAATTTCGGCTCGATGGACGGCGACCGCGCCGCGGCGATGCGCTACACCGAGGTCCGTCTCGACCGCTCGGCGGAGGAGCTGCTGGAGGACATCGACCGCGAGACGGTCGATTTCCAGGCCAATTACGACGAGACGATCAGGGAGCCGACGGTCCTGCCGGCGCGGTTCCCCAACCTGCTGGTCAACGGCGCGGGCGGAATCGCCGTGGGCATGGCGACGAACATCCCGCCGCATAATCTCGGCGAGGTGATCGACGCCTGCTGCGCGATGCTCGACAACCCGAATATCTCTATCGCGGAGCTGATCCAGCATTTGCCCGGCCCGGACTTTCCGACCGGCGGCATCATTCTGGGGCGCACCGGCATCCACCAGGCCTATCACACCGGGCGCGGCTCGGTGGTGATCCGCGGCCGCACCTATTTCGAGGAGGTGCGCAAGGACCGCGAAGCGATCATCGTCACCGAGGTGCCGTACCAGGTGAACAAGGCGCGTATGATCGAGCGCATCGCCGAGATGGTGCGCGAGAAGCGGATCGAGGGCATTTCCGACATCCGCGACGAGTCCGACCGCAATGGCGTGCGCGTGGTGATCGAGCTGCGGCGGGACGCGATGGCCGAAATCGTGCTCAACCAGCTCTTCCGCTACACGCCGCTGCAGACCAGCTTCGGCGTCAACATGCTGGCGCTGAACGGCGGCCGGCCGGAAATGATGAACCTGGCCCAGGTGCTTCAGGCCTTCATCGCCTTCCGGGAAGAGGTCATCACCCGGCGCACCATCTTCGAGCTGGGCAAGGCGCGCGACCGGGCGCACGTGCTGGCCGGGCTGGCCATCGCGGTGGCCAATATCGACGCCGTGATCGAGCTGATCCGCGCGGCCAAGGATCCGGTCGAGGCGCGCACCCAGCTGATGGAAGCGGCATGGCCCGCCGGCGACGTGGCGCCGCTGATCGCGCTGATCGACGAGCCGGGCCACCGGGTGGTGGACGGCAAATACACGCTTTCGGAGATCCAGGCGCGCGCGATCCTGGACCTGCGCCTGCAACGGCTGACCGGGCTGGAGCGGGGCAAGATCGCCGAGGAGCTGGAAGGCCTCTCGGAGCAGATCAAGGAGTTCCTCGCCATTCTGGGGTCGCGCGAGAAGGTCCGCACGATCCTGCGCGAGGAGCTGATCGGCGTACGCGAGCGGTTCGCTGACGAGCGCCGCACGACCATCGAGGACAGCGAGTTCGAGCACGACATCGAGGACCTGATCCAGCGCGAGGACATGGTGGTCACCGTGACCCATGGCGGCTACGTCAAGCGCGTGCCGCTGTCGACCTACCGCGCCCAGCGCCGCGGCGGCAAGGGCCGCACCGGCATGAGCACGCGCGAGGAGGATTTCGTCACCCGCGTCTACGTGCTCAGCACCCATACCCCGGTGCTGTTCTTCTCGTCGCGCGGCATGGTCTACAAGATGAAGGTCTACAAGCTGCCGGTCGGCACGCCGCAGGCCCGCGGCAAGGCCCTGGTCAACCTGCTGCCGCTGGGGGAGGGCGAGTACATCACCACGCTGATGCCGCTGCCGGAAGACGAGCGCGAGTGCGAATCCCTCGACGTGATGTTCGCGACCGCCAGCGGCACCGTCCGCCGCAACCGGCTGAGCGATTTCGTCAATGTCATGGCCAACGGCAAGATCGCCATGAAGCTGGACGAGGGCGACCGGCTGGTCTGGGTGCAGACCTGCGAGGACGACCAGGACGTGCTGCTGGCCGCCGCGGGCGGCAAGTGCATCCGCTTCCCGGTCAAGGACGTGCGCGTCTTCGCCGGGCGCAACTCCACCGGGGTGCGCGGCATCAGGCTGGCCAAGGGCGACGAGGTTATCAGCATGTCGATCCTGCGCCATATGGAATTCTCGGTGGAGGAACGCAAGGCCTACCTCAAGCGCCGGCGACTGGAGCGGATGGAGGGCGAGGAAGAGGCCGTCAACGGCAATGGCGACGTGGATGCCGACATCGAGGAGAACGGCGCGGCGGCTGGCGAGGGCTTCGTCCTCGACGACGACCGCTATGCCGAGATGCTGGTGGGCGATCAGTACATCCTGACGCTGGCGGCCAACGGCTACGGCAAGCGGAGCTCCGCCTACGAATACACCGTGCGCGGCCGCGGCGGGCAGGGGATCGGCAATATCGACCTGAGCAACGGCGAGGACAATTCCGTCGTCTCCTCCTTCCCTGTTTCGGAGGGCGACCAGCTCGTGCTGGTCACCGACAAGGGGCAGACCATCCGCACCTCGGTGGATGAGATCCGTATCGCCGGCCGATCGACCCGCGGCGTCATCGTCTTCCGCGTCGCCGAGGACGAGCGCGTGGTCTCGGTGAGCTGGATGGGCGAGACCGAAGAAGAAGACGAGGGCGAGGACGCCGCGCCGGAGCCCGCTCCCGGCGACGAGAACGTCGAGGAGACGGGCGGCACGGAGGAGGCGGGCGAGTGACGAGCGAAGCGCTGATCGGCATATACCCGGGCACGTTCGACCCCATCACCAACGGCCATACGGACATCATCCAGCGCGCCGCGAAGATGCTCGACAAGCTGGTGGTGGGCGTCGCCGTCAACGCCGGCAAGGGCCCGCTGTTCACCATCGAGGAGCGACTCGAGATGGTGCGGGCGGATATCACGGAATTCAACGGCAACGGCGACAACATCGAGGTCGTCGGGTTCGGGAACCTGCTGACCCATTTCGCGCGCGAGCAGAACGCGCGGGTGATCGTCCGCGGCTTACGCGCCGTGTCGGATTTCGATTACGAGTTCCAGATGGCGAGCATGAATGCCAAGCTCGCGCCGGACATCGAAACCGTATGCCTGATGGCCTCGGACAAGCACCAGTTCATAGCCTCGAGGCTGGTGAAGGAGATCGCCATGCTCGACGGCGACGTCTCCCAGTTCGTCTCTCCCCGCATCTCCGACCGCCTGATCGCCCGCTGCAGGGAAGCGCGGGCGTAGGGCAGGGCGGCGGAGCTGTTCGCCGCCCGCGCGCCCGCGTCAGTCGGTGGCGTCCTCGACGGCGCGCTTGGTGTCCTTCGCGCCCTCATCGATCTTTTCGCCGGCCCGTTCGGCTGGGCCCTGCTCCTCGCAGGCGGAAAGCAGCGTACCGGCGCTGAACAGGGCCAGCACCATCGCCGCGGGAAGGGTGAGGCTGCGTGTCGATGCCATCTTTTTATCTCCTTCGATCGCACAGTGGGGCTCCCGCCGCTGGTTGGCGCGGGGCATGCCGGACATATGGGGACGCTGCAGGCGATGTTGACCTGTGACACAGGACGGTCACGGCTTCTGCCGGAGGCATGGGCGCCCCGGCGGCGGCGCGACCATGCGCTATCCAGAGTATTTAAGAATAATTCTAACAAAGGCGTCGGATGGCAGGAACGGGGCGGGCGTCCGCGACACGCAACAGGTGCGCCTTTGGCGTTGACCCGAAACCGCCCGGTTTCTATGGTCGCAACGCCTTGGCTTTCAGGGTATGCGCCCGTAGCTCAGTCAGGTAGAGCAGCGGACTTTTAATCCGTTGGCCGATGGTTCGAATCCATCCGGGCGCACCATATACATCTGTACGTCTTCCGATTTTAGCCGACCGGACCCGGGCGCGGACGGGACGGAGCGAGAGTTGTGACGTGCGAGGGACCGGCCGGCATCCTGAAGGGGTATCGGCGGGGAAGCGCTTGGACGTAGCGAATATTTCATAATAGCATCCTGCGTATGCCGTTTTAGTGAGACCGAATGATTCCCTCGCAAGAGCTTCTCGAAGCCCTCCCCGTGCCCGTTTACATGACGGACGCGGAAGGGTTTCTTACGTTCTACAACGAGGCTGCCGCGGAGTTCTGGGGATACCGACCGGAGCTCGGCACCAGCCAGTGGTGCGGCTCGCTGCGCCTTTACTGGCCGGACGGGCGCCCCATGGCGCATGGCGAGTGCCTGATGGCGGTCGCTCTGAGGGAAGGACGGCCGGTCCGCGGGGCCGAGGCGGTCGCCGAGAGGCCGGACGGCGTGAAGGTGCCGTTCGTGCCCTACCCGACGCCGCTGCGGGACGCTGCGGGCCACGTGGCGGGCGCCATCAACCTCCTGATCGACAGCGGCGACCGCAAGACCGCGGAGATCGAATCCGCCCGGCTCGCCGCCATCGTCTCGTCGTCGGAAGACGCGATCATCAGCAAGACCCTGGATGGGGTCGTGACCTACTGGAACGCCGGTGCGACACGCATCTTCGGCTATGAACCGGAGGAAATGGTGGGCGAGCCGATCACCCGCATTATCCCGCCCGAACTTCATGGGGAAGAAGAAGCGATCCTTGCCCAGCTACGACGCGGCGAACGGATCGAGCATTTCGACACCGTGCGGGTCGGAAAGGACGGCGGACGGATCGACGTGTCTTTGACCGTTTCGCCGATGCACGACAGGGCCGGCAATATCATCGGCGCATCCAAGATCGCCCGCGACATCACGACGCGGAAGGAAAGCGAGCAATTACAGCGGCTTCTATTCGATGAGCTCAACCACCGTGTAAAGAATTCCCTGGCGATGATCCAGGCGATCGCCAGCCAGTCCCTTCGCCGGGCCCAGAGCCCCGAGCATTTCGTTGCCAGCTTCAGCGGGCGCATATCGGCTCTGGCAAAGGCGCACGACCTTCTCGTCGAGCAGAACCTGAAGGGCGCCGAAGTCGCCGAGATCGTGCGGGAACAGGTGGCGCTGGGCGCCGAAGGCAACCGCATACGAAGCGCCGGACCGAAGGTGATGCTCGACGCGCGGACGGCTGTGCAACTGGCCCTGCTCCTGCACGAACTCGCAACGAATGCGCGAAAGCACGGTGCGCTTTCGGTTCCCGCCGGACAGTTGTCGGTCAGTTGGATGGTGGAAAAGCGCGCCGGCCGCGAACTGGTCCTGGACTGGAAGGAAAGCGGGGTGCCGAACGTGAGCGCGCCCACGTCGCGCGGCTTTGGCATGGTCCTCATCGAACGGGCCGTCAGGTCGGACGGCGGCGAGGCGACAATCGACTTCGGTGCGGACGGCGTGGTCTGCCGGCTGCGCATTCCCCTGCGGGAAAAGGGTGAGCGGCCCGCCGGAAGCGTGCGCGCCGCCAAGCCCCACACGGATCGTGCGCCGGCGCCGGCGGCGCGACGCATCCTGCTTATAGAGGATGAACCGCTGGTCGCCCTGGAGATCGAGTCGCAGCTGAGATATGCCGGTTATGAGGTCATCGGTCCGGCTGGAACGATGAACTCCGCCCGGCGGCTCGTGGAGGATACGGTGTGCGATGCAGCCCTCGTCGATGCTTCTCTCAATGGGTATCCCGTCGATGAGGTTGTCGGAAAGCTGACGCAGCGGGGCATCCCTTTCGGCTTCGTCACGGGCTTCAGCCGGGAAGGCGTGCCCCAGGGGTTTCAGAATGCGGACATTCTTACCAAGCCGTTCGGCGAGGACGATCTGCTCGCCTTCGTCGAGGCTCTGCTGAACGAAGAGGGCGGTCAGCCCAAAGCAGTTTCGTCGGGCGTGGCGTGACGTCCTTTCATCGGGACGGACGACGGTCCTAGAAAGCATTATTGTTCTAGAGCAGCGCGTTCGCTCCGAACCAGACCCCGCCGCCCGTTGTCGCCATGGCCACGACGGCAAGCGCGCCGTCCCGGGCCACCAGCGCGAGGGCGAAAGCGGCGACGGCAGCGGCGAGGATGCTGCTGGCGAAGGGCACGATTTCCAGCAACGGCATCGCCAGCCCGATTGCGACGCAGATGGCGGGGATCGCATGGCTGAACGGCGAGCGGGTGAAGACGGCCAGGCGGTGGCTCACCAGCCGGTCGACGAGGCGCGCGCCGGGAGCGAGGAGGCGGAGGGCCTTTTCCATCTTCCCCTGTGCGATACAGCGCTCGCGCAGCGTTCGCGGCAGCCAGATGTGATCGCAGCCGACCAGCATCTGCCCCGCGATCAGCGCGATGATGAGACCGACTACGGTTGAAAGGCCGGGAATGCCGCTCAGCGGCGAGACCACGATCAGGCTGGGCGCCAGCAGCACCGCCCCGAAGGAGCGTTCGCCCATGATGTCCAGCAGATGGCCGACGCAGACGCGGCCGTCCACACCGGCCGCGGACATGCGGTCGAGAACGTCCTGAAGGGTGGAAACCTCGGTATCGATCTGCCTGCCTCACGCCCGGGACACGACGACCATCCATTATTTGGGACGAGTCTGTCCCGTTTTCAGGGCAGGGGGCGGAAATGGAACCGCCGGCCCCGTTTCCGGGACCGGCGGCGCGGCATCGGGGCGCGCTGCGGTCAGCGCCTGAATTCGATCACGTCGTAGCCTCGGGCCTTGTCGGTGATATGGATGAAGCCACGGGTGTCGATCTCCACGTCGTTGGTCTGCGGCGCGTTATAGCCGGTTCCGGGCTCGGGGATGAAGTAGCCGACCTCCTCGGGCGCCTCGGGCTTCTTGATATCGAAAATACGCAGCCCCGCGGCGAACCAGGTGACGTAGGTCAGGGTGTCGTCGAACTTCTCGCGGAACTGGTGCGCGCCGAAGCGGACGCCGTCGCCGGTATACGGCATGCCGTCCTCCGGCACGTGACAGGTGGAGAGCAGCTTCATCGTATTCGGGTCGGTGATGTCGAACACGTAAAGCGGCCCGTGCGGCTGGCCCACGTCCTTGCCGCGCGAGCCCCGCTCCTCGTCGGTGCCCAGCGCGATGTCGCGCCCGTCGATCTTGAACGGGAAACGGAGCAGGGTGTGGCTCGGCTCCTTGGCCGTGGGGTGCGGGTCGTAGGAGCCCAGCGTCTTCGGGTGCCTGATGTCGGCGATGTCGATGATGCAGAACCCGGACATCCACAGCCCGGCATACAGCTTGTCGCCGAAGCGCAGCGCATGGTGCAGCCGGTGCTCGCGCTTCATCGGGCCGGGGGTCTCGCCGCCGGCAGTGTGCTGGCCGGGAATCCACCAGCGCGACACTTCCTCCAGCTTCTCCGGGTTGGTGTAGTCGTAGATCATCAGGATATGGCCGAGGAAGCCTTCCATCTCAGTCGACAGGTAGAGGTATTTCTCGTCCATGTCGAATCGGTGGACGCCGCGCCCGCCGGTCCGATGATAGTTGATCAGCTTCGGGTTGGCCTTGTCCCTGATGTTCCAGAGCCGGACGCCCGGATCCGCGAAATCCTTCGTCGCGCGCACGCCGTGCTGCGGGCGCTGCTCCAGGTTGGTGACCATGACGTCGCCGACCACGCGGACCTTGTGCGAATGGGCCTGTTTGTCCTCGAGGGAGGTCGTCCAGATCACCTTCGGCTTGCGCGGATCGGCGATGTCGAGGATCGAGGTGCCCTCGGGCCCGTACATGTAGCCGACATAGGCGTAGTCGCCGTCGATCGTGACCTGCCCCGCGCCGGGGATGTCCAGCCGCGCAAGCGGGGTGATGTTGTCGGACTGGTAGGTGCGCCCTGCGGGCGGTTTCAGCTGCGTAGCCATCTGGCCCTCCCTGTTTGAAGCTGCCGGTGTTTCGATCTTGTTGCTTGTATCGGGACAGTTTAGCGGAACCGGCCGTCCTGTCACCTGTCGCGAAGACGAATCATTGGCGTTGACCGGCGCGCGGCCCTTCGCGCATGTTTCGGCGACCTGCCGGGCCGGCGGCGATGACGGCGCGGCCCGGGGCGCAGAAGAGGCTCTATTCCGGCCGGTCGGCCGATCTGCCGAAAGGACAATCCGTGCGTTTTGCCTATGTGTGGCCCTTCTGGGCGCTGGTGAATCTGACGGCCTTCGGACTCGCGCTGTTCCTGCCGCTGATCGAGCTGTCGCATTTCTACATCTTCGAGAACGAGGTCGTGCTCATCCAGCTCCCGGTGGTGCTGTTCAACAACGACGAGGCGCTGCTGGCGGTCGTCGTGGGCACGGTCGGCATCGTCGTGCCGGTCATCAAGACGGTGATGTTCTGCGCCGCCCCCTGGCGGCCGGAGATCGCCCGCGTGGTCGGGGTGCTCGCGCCGCTGTCGTTCTTCGACATCTTCATGGCGGCGCTGCTGATCTTCATCGCCAAGGGCGCTGTGGCGACCGAGGCCGCGACCGCCATCGGCGTCTATCCGATGGTCTTCTTCGCCATATCCACCAAGGTCATGGAATGGCGCTTCAGCCGAGCCGTGCGAACGCGCGCGGTGGTGACGCCGTAGAAAATAGCCGGCCCCGCGGCGCGCGTCAGTCGCGGAAAGAAGGGTCGATCCTGTCCATCATGCGGACCAGGCCGGGCCAGCTCGGCGCGCCGTGGTCGCGGCCGTTCCGGTTGGCCTGCTGCGCGGCGTGCTCGCACACCTCGGGCGGCGGGAAGGTGAAGGCGTTGCTGTCCTCCGTGGTCGCGCCGATGGCGATCTGCGCGGCGCAGCTCTTTTCGAGGTGGTACATCAGCGTGAACGCCTCGGCGATGCTCTGCCCCGCGGTCAGCAGCCCGTGGTTGCGCAGGATCAGCGCCTTGTGCGGGCCCAGGCTGGCGGCGTAGCGCGCGCGCTCGTCGAGATCCAGCGCGATGCCTTCGTAGTCGTGATAGCCGATCCGGTTATAGAAGCGCAGCGCGCCCTGGTTCAGCGGCAGCAGCCCGCAGTTAAGCGCGCTGACGGCCATCCCGGCCTCGGTATGGGTGTGCAGCACGCACTGGACGTCGTGGCGGGCGGCGTGGATTGCGCTGTGGATGGTGTAGCCGGCCTCGTTGATGGTGTAGGGCGTGTCGTCGAGGATATTGCCGTCGAGATCGACCTTCACCAGATTCGACGCCGTGACCTCGTTGTAAAGCAGCCCGAACGGGTTGAGCAGATAGTGATCGTCCGTCCCCGGCACCCGCGCGGAGATGTGGTTGAGATGCAGATGATGCCAGCCGTAATGCCACACCAGCCGATAGCAGGCCGCGAGATCGGTGCGGGTCTGCCATTCCTCGGCGCTGACGCGGTCGCGCACGCCGGTGACGACGTGCAGCTCTTCGTGATAGCGGCCCATGGTTGCGGTGGTGTCCATGCGCGTACCTCCGGTGCAGCTGTGTTTAACGGGGCAGGTTTTCCATGTTGCGGGTAGGCTACTCCCGCCCGGACCGGCCGGCAAGACAGGGCGGGGAGGGTGCGGAACGGGGCAAAGCAATATTATCGCCCGCGGCCGGTTGATCCGGCGCGTCCGGTCTGGCATTAACGTCTCACCGTACCAGTCCGTATCCAGTTACAAAAAGACACAAAAACGATGAGTGCTCCTGCCATTGGCCAGCCGGTGCGTCGTAAGGAAGACGAACGCCTGCTCACCGGAAAAGGCCGATTTACCGACGATTTCTTCCTGCCGGGGCAAGGCTTCGCCTCGATGGTGCGTTCGCCCCACGCCCATGCCGCGATCCGCGGCGTGGACGTTGCGGCGGCGCGGCAGATGCCCGGCGTGCTCGCCGTGCTGACCGGCGTCGACTGCGAGGCGGAGGGGCTGGGCCAGATCAACCACAGCCCGCTGCCGTCGACCCAGTTCGACATGAAGCTGCACGGGCCCGGCGGCGCCGACGCCTTCATCGGCGTCCACACCCTGCTGCCGGCCGACAAGGCGCGTTATGTCGGCGAGGCGCTGGTGATGGTGGTGGCGGAAACCAAGGCCCAGGCCGACGAGGCGGCCGAGGCGGTGGCGATCGATTTCGAGCCGATGCCGGCGGTCACGGCCACCGAAGCCGCCGCCGCGCCCGATGCGCCGCGCGTGTGGGACCAGACAGGCGGCAATGTCTTCATCGAGACCTTCTTCGGCGACAGGGACGCGACCGACGCGGCCTTCGCCAGGGCCGACCATGTCATCCGCAAGAGCTTCAACATCGGCCGCGTGACGGGCGTGCCGCTGGAGCCGCGCTCGGCGCTCGGCGCCTTCGACCCGTCGACCGGCCGCTACACGGTCCATGCCGGCAGCGGCGGCGCGGTGCGCCAGAAGCGCGAGCTGGCCGCGATCCTCAACGTCTCGCCGGACGACGTGCGGGTTCTGTCCTACGATGTCGGCGGCAATTTCGGCACCCGCAACCGGCTTTACGTGGAGTTCGGGCTGGTCGCCTGGGCGGCGAAGAAGGTCGGCCGGCCGGTGAAGTACACGGCAGAGCGGTCCGAAGCTTTCCTCAGCGACTACCAGGGGCGCGACCTGATCAGCGACCTGGAGCTCGCCGTGGCGAAGGACGGCGCCTTCCTGGGGCTGCGCGCGTCCAACCTGAGCAATGTCGGCGCACGCTGCGTCTCGCTGTCGCCGCTGTCGAAGGGGTCGGGAATCATCACCGGGTCCTATCGCATTCCGGCGGCGCATCTGCGCTCACGGGCGGTGTTTTCCCACACGCCGCCGACCAACGCCTACCGCTCCTCCGGCCGGCCGGAGGTGATCTTCGCCATCGAGCGGCTGGTGGAAATCGCGGCGCAGGAGCTCGGCATCGATTCCGTCGAGCTGCGGCGCCGCAACCTAGTGACGAGCGAGGAGATGCCCTACCGCAACGCGGCCGGCATGGTCTACGACAGCGGCGACTACCTCAAGAGCCTCGACATGGTGATGAGGCTGACCGACTGGGGCGGGTTCGACGTCCGCAAGGCGGAAGCGAAGGCGCGCGGCAAGCTGCTCGGGCGCGGGCTGTGCCATTACGTGGAATCCTCCATCGGCACGCCGGTAGAGCAGTCGGAGATCCATGTGCGGGGCGACGAGCAGCGCGTCGACCTGGTCATCGGCACGCAGCCGAGCGGGCAGGGGCACGAGACCAGCTTCGCCCAGGTCGCGGCCGAATGGCTCGGCGTGCCGACCGACGAGGTGCAGATCGTGCTCGGCGACACCGATGTGGTGAAGGTGGGCGGCGGCTCGCATTCCGGGCGCTCGATGCGGATGGCGGGCACGGTGATCGTCAAGACCGCGGACGCGCTGATCGCGAAGGGCAAGAAGCTCGCCTCCCTCGTGATGGAAGCCGCCGAGGGAGACATCGAGTTCGCGGACGGCCGCTTCTCCATCGCCGGCACCGACCGGTCGATGGGGCTGTACGAGCTGGCGAGCGCGGCGGCGAAGCGCAACGACCTGTCGGAGGAGTTGCAGGGCGGGCTGTCGCATACCGAAAGCAACGAGATGCATACCCCCGTTTTCCCCAACGGCTGCCAGCTCTGCGAGGTGGAGATCGACGAGGAGACGGGCGCGGTCCAGATCGTCCGATACGCCTCGGTCGACGATGTGGGCCGGGCGATCAACCCGCTGATCGTCGATGGCCAGACCCACGGCGCGATCGTGCAGGGTGTCGGCCAGGCGCTTTGGGAACAATGCGTGTTCGACGAGTCCGGCCAGCCGCTCTGCGGCTCCTTCATGGATTACGGCATGCCGAAGGCAGATCACTTCCCCGACTTCAAGACGGCGCTCAACGAGGTGCCGTCGCCGACCAACCCGCTCGGCGTCAAGGCGGGGGGCGAGGGCGGCACCACCGGGGCGCCCGGCGTGATCGGCAATGCGGTGATGGACGCGCTGCGCTCGTTCGGGGTGAAGGACCTGCCGATGCCGTTCACCGCGCACAAGATATGGCGGGCGATGCGCAACGGCGCGAAGGCGGGCTGATCCGATGGCTGACAAGGTTCGCATCATCTCGTTCCCCGGCACCGGCAACACGCCGATCTTCGTCGGGCTCGAGAAGGGGCTGTTCGCGGCCCGCGGCGTCGACGTCGCGCTGGAGACCACGCCGAGCTCCATGTATCAGGCGCAGAAGCTGGTCGCCGGCGAGTTCGACATGGCCTGCACCGCAATGGACAACGTGATCGCCTATCAGGAAAACGCGGGCGAGGCCGAGCTCGACCGGGAGCCCGATCTGTTCATCATTGCCAGCGCGACCCAGATCGAGGTGTCGTTCGTGGTGGCGCCCGAGATCGAGTCGTACGAGGACGTGAAGGGAAAGCGCCTCGCGCTCGACGCGCTTTCGACCGGGTTCGCCTTCGCGCTCTACCGCATGCTGGACCACGCCGGGCTGAAGGCGGATGACTACGAGATGGTTTCCGTCGGCTCCACCCCGTCGCGCTGGGAGGCGGTGCAGAAGGGCGCATACGCCGGCACGCTGCTGATCGAACCCTTCACCGGCATGGCGCGGGGGCAGGGCTACAGGGTGCTGGGCAGCACGCTGGAGGAAGACGTGTTCGGGCATTACCCCGGCCAGGTGTTCACCGCCAGCCGCAACTGGGCGGCGGCGAACCGGGGGGCGGTCGTCGGCTTCCTGCGCGGCTGGCTCGATGCGCTGGACTGGATATCCGATCCGGCGAACACGGAGGAGGCGGGCGCGATTCTCGCCGCCAACATGCCGCAGATGAAGCCCCAGGCCATCGGTCCCGCGGTGCAGAAGCTGCGCGATCCCCGCACCGGTCTGATCCCGATGGCGGCGTTCGACGGGCCGGGGCTGGAGACCGTGCTGCGGCTCCGCAGCCAGTACGGGCCGCACGAGGCGCCGCTGACCGATCCCGACAAATATGTCGATCTGTCCTACTATCGGGACGCCGTCGCGGGACGGTAAGCGTCTGAACCTGTTCGGGGGCCTCCTTAGGCGAGCCCGAAAATCGTGCAAGGGCCCGCTGTGCGGGATCTCACGCGCCGACGGTAACCGGCAGGCCCCCTTCATCCACGGGCTCGCCCACGCCGTGTAAGGTCCTGTTATTGCGGTCTTTCCACCGCTCCGCCCGTCATACGGGCGGCGGCGGCGCCGACGTGGCGGAGCTTGTCCGGATTGCGGGTGATATAGATCGCGACGATCCTGTCGCCCTCGATTTCCAGCGCGGTTGTCTGCAGATCGCCCGACGGCTCGACAGTTACGGCGCCGGGCAGGCCGTTGATCGGGCCGATGTACAGCGTTGTGGTCTTCTCGAAACCGAACTTTCGCGCCACACCGGCGAAGAACCGGGCGACCCTGTCCCGTCCGTGGATCGGGTTGATGGCTGCCCGCCGCTTGCCCCCGCCATCGGTATAGGTCACGACGTCGCCGGCCAGCAGTTCCTTCAGCGCCCCGATCTCGCCGTTGCGTGCGGCGGCGAAGAAGGCGCCGGCGATATCCCGCGCGCGGTCCTCCGGCACGGGGAAGCGCGGGCGGGCCTCGCGCACGTGCTGTCTCGCGCGGCTGGCGAGCTGGCGGCAGGCGGGAGCGTCGCGGCCGATCGCCTCCGCAACCTCGTCGAACCCGAGCCCGAACACGTCGTGCAGCAGGAAGGCGGCGCGTTCCAGCGGCGACAGCCTCTCGAGCGCCATCATCAGGGTGAGCGTGATGTCGTCGGCCTCGTCTTCCTCGGGAGCTGGCTCGATCACGGGCTCGGGCAGCCATGGGCCGATATAGGCCTCGCGCCGCACCCGCGCGGATTTGAGAAAGTCGAGACAGAGGCGCGTCACGGTCCGGGCCAGGAAGGCCGCGGGGTTGCGGACGACGGCGCGGTCGGTCTCATGCCAGCGGATATAGGCGTCCTGCACGATGTCCTCCGCCTCCGCGACCGATCCGAGCATGCGGTAGGCGATGCGGATCAGCCGCGGACGGAGCGGGTCGAATGCGGTCGCCGCGTCGACGCTGCGGACCGCCGGGGGGTCATGCGACGGCATCGGCCGCCTTGACCGGGTGGACAGCGCGGAAGCCGACAGCGATGCGGTTCCATCCGTTGATCGTAACGATCAGCAGGGTCAGCTTCACCTGCTCCTCCTCGTCGAACTGCGCTTTCAGAGCCTCGTAGTCGCTGTCCGGCGCGCGGGTCCGGGCGATCAGAGTCAGGGATTCGGTCCAGGCCAGCGCCGCGCGCTCGCGTTCGCTGTAGAGCGGCGATTCCCGCCATCCGTCGAGCAGGTAAAGTCGCTCCTCGGTTTCGCCTTGTGCGCGCGCGTCGGCGGTGTGCATGTGCAGGCAGAAGGCGCAGCCGTTGATCTGCGACGCCCGTATTTTCACCAGCTCGACCAGGCTCTGTTCAAGCCCGCAGTTTCTCACGTAGTGTTCGAGCCGCAGCATGGGCTGCATGGCATCCGGTGCGATTGCGTTCGGGTCCAGTCTCGGTGTCATGGCGTTCTCCAGTCCGGTCAGAAGTGCGTGTCCGATGCAAGGACGAAACACACAGGCCGGATGTGACATGGCACGGCGAAATTCGTATGAGCGCCGACCGCGCTGTCGCGCGGAGCCCGGCTATGCCGTCAGGAACTTGTCGGCCTTTTCCGCCACGCGGTCGAACTGGCGGTTGCGGGGGATGGCCGGGGGCGGATCGTTCTCGGCGTCCTCGATCGGCTCGTTGCCGTCGGCGCGCTGGCCTTCGCCCCATTTGCGGACGAAATCGCGCAGATCCTGCTGGGTCAGGATGTAACGCAGCAGCTCGTTCTGGACTTCCAGCGGCGGCGGACCGTCGTCGCTGCCGGCCACGGTGCGGCAGACGATGCGGAGATAGGCGACGGCATCGAGTATCAGCGCGGCTTCCTCGCGGCTCCACTGGCGATCCGGGGTAAAGCCGTTGCGCTGCAGCGCCTTGATCTGGTTGAAGGTGATGCTGCCCGGCTTGCCCACGCGGGGCATGGCGGCCTGCTGGTTTCCGCCCGCGGCGGGGGCGGGGGACGGCGGAGCGGCGCTGGGGGATTTGCCGTCGCGCTGCGCCTGCTGCATCGCCTTGCGGCGGCGGTGTAGGCGCATCAGCACCCAGACGGCCCAGCCGACGCCGAAGGCGAGCATGATCGATTCGAGGTTCATGGCCGCAGAATGCCCGGCGGAAGGACGGGATTCAACCCGGACTCAGTCCTTCGGCTCCCAGCATTCCTTGTCCTGCACCTCGCGCAGGGTGAAGTTGCGCACGCCGTTCAGACCGCTGAAATGCAGGATCGGTCCGATCCGCTTGACGTTGTAGGTGGTGATGCTGCCGGTCGGCCAGTAGACCTTCAGATAGCTGCTCTCCAGCTCCATCTCCCAGGCCCCGAAGGTGCGCTTCTTCTTGTCGACCTGGTTCTCGTCGTACTGGATCAGCGCGCCGTTGCCGATGAAGCTCAGCTTCAGCTCGGCGCTGTCGCCGCGATCGGCGTCCGACCAGCAGCCGAGGATCATGGTGTTGCGTGAGGCGGGCTGCCGTTCGGCCCTCGCCGCGCTTGCCGACATCGCGGCCGCGGACAGAAGGAGCAGGGCGAAGGCGAGGCGCGGGCGCATGCCGCGTCAGGCCACCGACGCGTCGTCGTCGAGGAAATCGACCAGCATGTCGTCATAGGCGAAAACGGCATAGCCGCTGCGGGCGCGGCGCGCCTGGCCCATCGCCGCATCGGCGTTGTAGAGCAGGGTGTCGCCGTCCTCGCCGTGGTTGGGGAACAGCGCGATGCCGATGTCGAGGGAGAGCTCCATCGGGCCATCTTCGGTCTGCATCGGCTCCTTCATCGCCGCCATGATCTTTTGCGCGGCGATGAGCGTGCCCTCGTAGGTGGCACCGGTGTGCAGCACGACGCCGAACTGGTTGCCGTTGGTGCGGGCCACGGTGTCGGCCTGGCGCAGCGTCGCCTTCAGCCGCTCGCCCACCTCGCGCAGGGCCGCGTCGCCGATCTCGTGCCCCTTCATGAAGTTGATGTCCTTCAGGTCGCTCAGCTCGATCAGCATCACCGCGATGCTCTGGTTGCTGCGCTTGGCGAGGATGACCGCATGGGTCAGGCGGTCCTGGAAAAGGTTGCGCCCGGCCAGCGAGGTCAGCGGGTCGTCCAGCCCCATCGCGGCAAGCTGCTGCCTGGCGTCCTGCACCTGGGCCTGCATCCGGGCGATGCGGATGGCGTTGCCGATGGCCCGCTGCATGGTTTCCGGGCCAAGGGTCGCGGTCTCGATGAAGTCTTCCGCGCCGGCGCCCATCGCATCCAGAGCGGCGGTTTCCTCGCCGGGCTGCGCGACGACGACTACCGCCGGTCCCACGGCCCCGTCGGGACGGCCGAGCCGCGCGATGAAGTCCTGGCAACCGATGTCGCCGATGCCGGCGGCGACGATCAGGCAGTCGGGCTGGAAAGTCCGGGTGAGGGACAGGCCCTGGCTGCCGGTCTCCGTGGCGAGCACGCTGAAGCTCCGGCCCGGGATGGCGCTGATGGCCCGCTGATAGGCGTCATTGCGTGCGCTGTCCGCGTCGACACAGAGAATTTTGAGGGGGCGTTCCTGTTCTGCCATCTGGTGCAGCGGTCCTTCTCCGGAATCGGTCGCGCCGGAGCGGGTCCGGGCGCGAGGCCACAGACTGCGCGCAAATGGTTAAGGTTGGGTTGATTCCGGAGGGGCGGCGCGACGCGTGTCAGAAGCGGTAGCCGTAACGAACGCCCCAGTTTTCAAGGCCTTCGTTGTTGTCGCACAGATTGCCGTTCGAGATGTGGTCGAGAAACAGCGAGACGGCGTGCCGATCGTTGAAGCGATAGCCGGCTTCCACCGATTCCCGGAACAGCAGGTGGCAGCCGAGCTCCTTCCTGTCGGTCTCAGCGGTCGACGTCTCGCCGTCATGGACCGAACCGCCGAAGCTGAATCCGGCGAACCAGTTGCCCCAGAACGTCCATTCCCAGGTGAGCCCGAAATAGGCCTGGCTGGTGTCGCCGTCGCTGTTGACCGACACTCCCAGATGGGGCCTCGGCGCCCAGATGATGTCGAGGAAGCGGGGCGAGGCGAACAGGATCTCCAGATTGCCGTCGTAACCGCTTTCCTCGTTGCTGCTGAACGGACCCTCGTCATGCATGAGGAAGCCGAGGCGTACCTCGGAGAAGATGCTGCGCCAGCCGCCGCTGCGCGGTTCGTGCAGCTCCGCCGCCTGGCCGGTCGGCTGGGCCATGACCGGCGGGCGGCGCTGCTCTGCCGTGGGCGAAGCGGCCGATCGCGCCGGGGCGGGGGAGGCCGAGGGGGAAGGCATGCGGGCGGGCTGGCGAAGCTGCATCGCCGGCACCGGGCCGGGCGTAGCGGCCGGATAAGCGGGATAGGCAGGGGCGCCGTTTGCGAACGGGTGCGGCTGATACATCAGCACGTCGAGGTCGTAGCCCGTGGTCCCCGCGCTTGCCGGCGCGGCGAACAGGGCCGCAGCGATGGCAAGGGCGAGACGCCGAGCGGCACAGGTGACCGATTTCATGTCCCGCTTTCCGGCGCAGGCGCGCCGCCCCATTGTTGCGGCCCCGATCATTGCCGGGGAGGGCGGTTCTGTCCAGTTCCGCGAAGGGCTTGCGAGGCGCCTTTGCCGCCGCGCCGCGAATCGGCTACCCTCGCCCTGTCAGGCATTTGCGGAGAGCGGCGCGATGAAGCGTCCCGAACTGGTCGTCCTCGGCGTGATGTTCTTCGCGGCGCTGCTGGCGTTCCCGGCGTTCCGCGACGTCCAGATGCTGCAGAACCTCGCCATCTCCATCTGCACCAGCCTCGGCATCAACATCAACTAGTCCTTGCCGTCATCCGGCGCGCGGCGATCGCGATCGCCGCCCCGAGCGTGGCCAGCGCGGTGTCCTTCTGCGCGTCGAAAGGGTCGCCCTGGGTGCCGAGGAAGGCCATCGCGCTGCCCGGGCTGACCACGCTCGCCACCATCCATTCCAGCAGCTCGTAAAGCGCGCTCCAGGCGATGACCAGCGCCAGAGCGATCGCGCCGGCCCGGTCGCCGCGCACGATGCGGCGGCGGATAAGCAGCTCGCGCTGCGGGCAGGCGATCAGCAGCCCGAAGGCGAAATGCACAACCCGGTCGTAGTGGTTTCGTTCCTGGCCCAGCGTGTCGCGAATCCAGTGCCCCAGCGGCACCTCGGAATAGGTGTAGTGGGCGCCGACCGCGTGCAGGATCAGGAAGACGGCGATCAGCCCGTAGGACAGGTTCGAGAACCGGAAATGCCGGTACGCGGCGCCCAGCGCCGCCACGACCGCGATCACCAGCATGTTCTCGAGGAGCCAGTCGAACCGGTCGTGCGGCGCGATGGCGGTCAGCAGCCACACGGCCGCAAACGCGCCGGCCAGAATCTGGAGCGTCCGGTTGTCGGGGAAGGGTGCCGGGGCGGACTCGTCCGTTGCTGCCCCCATTCAGAACGTTACGACGCTGCGGATGGACTCGCCTTCGTGCATCAGGTCGAAGGCCCTGTTGATGTCCTCCAGCGGCATGGTGTGGGTGATCAGGTCGTCGATGTTTATCTTGCCGTCCATGTACCAGTCGACGATCTTCGGCACCTGGGTGCGGCTCTTCGCGCCGCCGAAGGCGGTGCCTTTCCACACCCGTCCGGTGACGAGCTGGAAGGGGCGGGTGGTGATCTCCTGTCCCGCGCCGGCGACGCCGATGATGACGCTGACGCCCCAGCCGCGATGGCAGCATTCCAGCGCCTGGCGCATGGTGCTGACGTTGCCGATGCATTCGAAGCTGTAATCTGCGCCGCCGCCGGTGAGGGCGACGAGATAGGGAACGAGGTCGCCCTCCGCCTCCTTCGGATTGACGAAATGGGTCATGCCGAATTTCGCAGCCAGCGCGTTTCGCTTCGGATTGATGTCCACGCCGACGATCTTGTCGGCGCCGGCGATGCGCGCGCCCTGGATGACGTTGAGGCCGATCCCGCCGAGCCCGAACACCACGACGTTCGCACCGGGCTCCACCCCCGCCGTGTTGATCACCGCGCCGATGCCGGTGGTCACGCCGCAGCCGATGTAACAGATCTTGTCGAACGGCGCGTCCTCGCGGACCTTCGCGACCGCGATCTCCGGCATGATGCTGTAATTCGCGAAAGTGGAGGTGCCCATGTAGTGGTGGATCGGCTCCTTCCCGAGCGAGAAGCGGCTGGTCCCGTCCGGCATCAGTCCCCTGCCCTGGGTGTCGCGGATCGCGGTGCAGAGGTTGGTCTTGCCGGAAGTGCAGGATTTGCACTGGCGGCATTCCGGGATGTAGAGCGGAATGACGTGATCGCCCTTTTTCACGCTGGTCACGCCGGGCCCGGTGTCGACGACCACCCCGGCGCCCTCATGGCCAAGAATCGCGGGGAACAGCCCCTCGGGGTCCTCGCCTGAGAGGGTGAACGCATCGGTGTGGCATATGCCGGTGGCCTTCATCTCCACCAGCACCTCGCCGGCCCGCGGCCCGTCGAGCTGGACGGTTTCGATCGTCAGAGGCTTGCCGGCCTCATGCGCGACAGCGGCGCGGACTTCCATGTCTTTTCCTTTTCCCGATCAGTGATCGAAGCGATGTCGCCCATGTTCCCAATCCGGGGACGGGGACGCAACGATGTTTTGGACCAAAAAAAGGGTGCCTGCGGCGAAACAGGAAGCTACCAGCTTATGATCCGGGTGCCTTCGGCGAACATGTAGGGCTGGGTCAGACCAGGCTTGCCCATCTCGGCGCCCGGGATCAGTTCGTCGGCGCCGATCCCCAGGCGTGCGATGCGGGGACCGCAGATCAACACCGTGCCGCCCTCGGCGATGAGATTGCGGAGCGCCTGCCGGGGCGGCGTACCGATGCCGTCGATGGTCTGCTCGGGCGGCTTTGCCCAGGCGAAGCGCACCGCTTCGAGATTAAGAAACACGGTCACCGGGTGCCCCATCTGATGCGTACGCCAGGCGAAGTGCAACGCCATCCAGCCACGCCAGACTTCGTCGGAGGTGAGGTTGACGAAAAGTCCCGGCTTGCTGTCGGAGGACGGCTGCGCCGTAGCGGTACCAGCGAAACC